>JAYEGM010000022.1:0-5721 GCA_034659075.1 Pseudomonadota bacterium | reverse complement strand
ACTTGAAACTTGAAACTTGAAACTTGAAACTTGAAACTTGAAACTTGAAACTTGAAACTTGAAACTTGAAACTTGAAACTTGAAACTTGAAACTTGAAACTTGAAACTTCAGTCTTCAGCCCCTTCTTTCCACGGCATTTTGCTGTAGCTTGCTTCATCATCAAAGCTTTGCAGCGGAAACTTCAGGATGTCGAACCAGGGAGATATATCAAAATCCAGTGGTGAAAACAGGCGTGAGTTTCTGTAGGTCAATTCTTTATAGCCAAAATCATTTTCCTGCAGCACAGGTAAAATTGGGTAACTGACATTCTGAAAGGCCTGGGCAATCAGGGTTGAGCAAACGGTTCGTGTTTCCGGGCCAGCGTTATGGTGGAACAGGGTAGAACGCCAGCGTCGGGGCAGGATACCGTAAGGGAACATGAACCGAGCCAGATCAAGCACCTGCCGCAGATCATAATCTGTACCCAGTTTTTCTATGGCAAACGAGATTACATGGGCACGGTCTTCAAGTGAGAGTGCACTGGGGCGACAAAGACGAAGGCGAAATGAGCGATATTCTTCCAACGGAGTGAGGATGGTTCCTTTGCCAAGTATGGCTTCTGCTAACAACGGCGTGTCATCAGTTTCAGCATGAAAAGTACCTGCCCGGTTGCGTAATGCAGGTACTTCTATGTCACGTATGCGCCCGATAAATATCGCAGCGTGAGACCAGGGGCTTTGTGTGACAGTTTTGATAATCCGGCTAACCTGACTTTGGCCTTCCACCAGCAAAACATCAGCCACTTTTATTTCATCTTTCAGCAGATCAAAATCACTCAGGCGGTCAGCCGGGTGCTCTGGTTCATGGCTTAACCAGCTAATTAATTTATTTCGTGTCCAGTTATTGAAAAACATTTTAATTCTCGAATTTCCCGGTCCTTATTGTTTTTTCTTACCTTATAGACAGGTTTTGGGAAGATAGGTTTCAGGTTTCAGGTTTCAGGTTTCAGGTTTCAGGTTTCAGGTTTCAGGTTCCAGATTCCAAGGGGAAAGGGGGTGTGGGAGTCGCGCCTCGCGGCGAATGATTTTGCTTTTTTGACTGTTATAATGCTTTGCTAAATATTGATCAGGCTAATCCGGTGACAGAGAAAGAAAAAGTAATAAGTAAGCATCAGCGCAAAATTCGTAGCTATGTTCGCCGCGAAGGGCGGTTTACTCCTGCGCAACGTTCTGCCTATGAATCATACTGGCCAGACTTTGGTATTGATGTAACAAATGAGAAATGGAATTTTTCCGCAATATTCGGGCGCCAGTCTGATGTCTTTCTTGAGCTGGGTTTTGGTGATGGGACTGCTCTAAAGACACTTGCATCTCGTCATCCGGAAAATGACTATGTCGGTATCGAAGTTCACCGTCCCGGTGTCGGCCGTTTAATGCGCGAGCTGCATGCGGAAGAAATTAACAATGTCCGGGTATCAAGTGAGGACGGTACCGGGATACTGAAGGACAATATCCCATTGAGCAGTCTATCCGGCATTTCTATATTTTTCCCGGATCCCTGGCATAAAAAGAAACATAACAAGCGGCGCATGATTCAGCAGGAATTCACCAGTATGGCAGCATCACGTTTAAAGCCCGGAGGTGTAATGCACCTGGCCACTGACTGGCAGGATTATGCGGAACAAATGCTGGAAGTTCTCACTGCAGAGCCCCTGCTGGAAAATACCAGTCCAGGCAAGGCATTTATCGAGCGTCCTGATAGTCGTCCGCTTACCAAGTATGAGCAAAGAGGGTTACGCCTTGGCCATGGTGTCTGGGATCTGGTTTTTCGACGTAAAGCAGGTTAAACGCATTCTTCAAGTGTTAGCATTGCCAATGCGAACTCAGGGCTCTAGCACTTCAACACCATTTTGCGTAGCCATTAAAAACACATCGGCTCCCCGCCGGGCAAACAGGCCATTCGTCACTACACCTGTAATATGATCAAGCGTTGTTTCCAGTTCCACCGGGTCGATGATGCTCATATTCTGTACGTCAAGGATGACATTGCCGTTATCAGTAGTGAACCCCTCACGCAGGACGGGCTGCCCGCCCAGTTTGACGATTTCCCTCGCGACATAGCTTCGTGCCATCGGGATGACCTCGACCGGCAGGGGAAATGTCCCCAGTACATCGACCAGTTTAGAATCATCTGCAATGCAGACAAATTTCTCACTGGCCGCCGCAACGATTTTTTCACGGGTCAATGCACCACCGCCGCCTTTGATTAAATGCAGGTGTCGCGTGGTTTCGTCTGCACCATCTACATACAGCTGCAGTTCACCAGCACTATTCAAATCCATTACCGGTATACCATGCCCACGCAAACGTTCAGCCGAGGCCTCGGAGCTGGCAACGGTACCATCCAGCTTACCCTTTATGCGGGCCAGACCATCAATAAAATAATTTGCTGTAGATCCGGTACCTACCCCGACGATCATGCCGGATTCAACATATTCCAGAGCAGCTTCAGCTGAAGCTTTTTTCAATTCATCCTGAGGCATCCAGGTTCTCCTGATTTCTGATATTATCTGTATTATAAATTCTAAAAGTTGACAAGGATAACGTGTTGAGGGCAGACGGAAAAGAAAAATCATGAAATGTGGCGAAAAGAAAAGAATGAGCGTGCCGGAAAGGTATCTGCGCAAGATACTAACGGCGCAAATTTATGATGTAGCAAAAGAAACACCACTGGAGGTTGCGGAGACCCTCAGCAAGCGCCTGCAGAACCGCATTCTGTTGAAGCGGGAGGATTTACAGTCGGTTTTCTCATTTAAATTGCGTGGTGCTTACAATAAAATGGCAGGCTTGTCGGATGCCGAAATGAAAAAAGGAGTTGTTGCCGCTTCAGCTGGCAACCATGCGCAGGGGGTGGCGCTGGCGGCACGCAAACTGGGTATCAAGGCAACTATTTTCATGCCTGTGACGACGCCGGGAATTAAAGTCAATGCTGTGCGCGGCTATGGGGCTACGGTAAAATTAACCGGTGACAGCTATGATGATGCATATAAGGCAGCGTCACTCTATTGCAAGGACAATGGGGCGGTATTCATCCACCCTTATGATGACCCGGATGTGATAGCAGGTCAGGGAACCATCGGTTTCGAAATCCTGAAACAACACAAATCTCTGCCTGATATGATATTTGTTCCGGTTGGTGGAGGCGGCCTGATTGCCGGTATTGCCGTGTATGTCAAAATGCTTTGTCCAAATATAAAGATAATTGGAGTCGAGCCGGATGATGCTGATGCAATGAAGCAGTCGCTGGAGGCAGGCCGCCGCGTGAGATTAAAAGAAGTCGGGATATTTGCTGACGGTGTGGCGGTAAAACAGGTGGGCAAGGAAACATTCAAGCTGACACGCGAGTTCGTAGATGAAATCATTACTGTCAGTACCGATGAAATATGTGCAGCTATCAAAGACATATTCGAAGATACACGATCAATAACTGAGCCCGCAGGCGCACTGGCTGTCGCAGGTATCAAGAAATATGTGGCAGAGCATAGCCTCAGCGGACTTGATCTGGTGGCCGTAACATCCGGTGCCAATATGAATTTTGATCGACTGCGCCATGTTGCTGAGCGTGCTGAAATTGGTGAACATCGTGAAGGGATCATCGCAGTGACCATTCCTGAACAAGCGGGTAGCTTCCGAACCTTCTGCTCATTGCTGGGTAAACGCGGTATCACCGAATTTAACTACCGTTACAGCAGCGCGGACAAGGCCCATGTTTTTGTCGGCTTGCAGGTGCAGGATCCGGCTGAGCTGGTTGAACTGCTGGACAAGTTGCGCAGCAAAGGCTACCAGGCAATCGACATGAGCGATAATGAGATGGCAAAAATGCACATGCGCCATCTTGTCGGCGGTCATGCCGGTAACGCCAGTAATGAGCGGCTGTTTCGGTTCCGTTTCCCTGAACGCCCTGGTGCCTTGCTGGGGTTTTTGAGTAAAATGGGAAAAACATGGAACATCAGCCTGTTCCACTATCGCAATCACGGTGCTGACTTTGGCCGCGTGCTGGTGGGTATGCAGGTGCCGCCTGACGAGAAAAAAGAATTTCAGCTGTTTCTTAAAGAGTTAGGGTATTCGTACGTTGAAGAAACGGACAACCCGGCTTATAAATTATTTCTAGGATAGTCTGGCAATATAAAAACAGACATAAGCACACCGAGGGGAGTAAAAAATGACACAAACTAAAATACTGCTAGACGAGTCAGAAATACCGACACACTGGTATAACGTCGTCAGTGATTTTCCGAACCCGCCGGCACCCCCGCTGGGACCGGATGGACAGCCTATCGGACCGGAGGCACTGGCACCGTTATTTCCTATGGCCCTGATTGAACAGGAAGTTTCTGCCGAACGCTGGATTGAAATTCCCGAAGAGGTGCGTGAGATCTATCAGATGTGGCGGCCTTCTCCTCTATTTCGCGCCCACCGGCTGGAAAAAGCACTTGGCACCCCTGCAAAGATTTTCTATAAATACGAAGGTGTCAGTCCTGCCGGGTCGCATAAGCCAAATACTGCCGTCGCGCAGGCTTACTATAACAAGCAGGCTGGCATTACTAAATTAACCACAGAGACCGGGGCCGGCCAATGGGGATGCTCACTGGCGCTTGCCGGTCAGATGTTCGGTATAGATGTACGCGTCTTTATGGTTAAAGTCAGCTATGACCAGAAACCCTTTCGTCGTTCAATGATGCAGACCTGGGGAGCGGATGTATTTGCCAGTCCGTCAGACCTGACCAATGCCGGTCGCCAGATCCTCGCCGCTGACCCTGATTCACCGGGTTCTCTGGGTATCGCAATTTCAGAAGCGGTGGAAGAGGCGGCTTCTCGTGACGATACCAATTATGCGCTGGGTTCAGTGCTCAATCATGTATTACTGCATCAGACAGTCATCGGCCAGGAAGCACAGAAACAGTTTGCCAAGATTGGTGAATACCCGGATATGATTTTTGCTCCCTGTGGCGGTGGATCAAACTTCGGCGGTGCAGCATTCCCTTTCTTTGCAGATAAGGCAGCAGGCAAAGATGTGAGATTGGTTGCCGTCGAGCCAACTTCCTGTCCGACTCTGACACGCGGTCACTATGCCTATGATTTCGGCGATACCCTGGGCATGACGCCATTGTTGCTGCAGTACACCCTTGGCCATGATTTTATCCCGCCGAGTATTCATGCCGGTGGACTGCGCTATCATGGCGATTCAACGCTGGTGTCTCAAATGTATAAAGAAGGCCTGATCGAGGCCGTTGCAGTACCGCAGATCGCCACTTTTGAAGCTGGCGTGACATTCGCAAGATCTGAAGGAATTGTCCCTGCACCTGAATCAAACCATGCAATAAGAGCTGTGATTGATGAGGCTTTGCGCTGCAAGGAAAGTGCAGAAGAAAAGACTCTGTTCTTCAACCTGTCCGGCCATGGGCATTTTGACATGGCGTCCTACGACAAATACTTTGCCGGTGAACTTGTTGATTATGAGTACCCGGAAGAAGAGATTGAGAGGGCGCTACACAACTTGCCGAAGGTGGCAGCGGGTTAAGAAAAAATACGTGTTACGTTTTACGTATTAGGTTTTACGTCATTACTGTCCCATAAAAATAATTACAATATCTGTTTTCTGCTTTGTAGTATTCGAAACAGATCAAAATTGACTACATTAGACATGAAAATAGATTTTGCTGTAGGTTGGTGCTGAGGCAC
>JAYEGM010000021.1:0-5727 GCA_034659075.1 Pseudomonadota bacterium | reverse complement strand
AGTTGAGCATACGCGGTAGCTCCCCAGAGCGTTCACCTACCCTTATCAGACCATAACCGGTCGAAGTAATGGCACCACTCTCCTGTAGTGCAGCCGCCAGACTATCCCCTCCCCTAACTGCCCTGGTCACCTGGGTGAGATTCGACCGCAGACGACTCCCGTCTACACCCTGCTGTGCAAGTTCCAGAGCACGTGTAAGCTCGATCCGGCTATCCAGTAAAGTAGCTAGCATAGCCGACCAACGGCCAATATCTGCTTCCAGTAACCAGGGGCCAAGCAAAGGCATACGCAGAAGAAGATCCCAAAGCTGCTGCCTGACAGAGGGTTTGCTAAAGGCTGCAACTGCAGCCAGACTAAGGATAATACCCGCGACAGACAACCACACTATATTTTCATTCATAAACTGCCCAGTTCCCAATACGGCCTGGGCAAGAAACGGAATATCACCCTGGGATTTTGCCAATAGTGGAACGAATTTCGGCACTACAACAATAAAAATAAGCATGACCGCTGCGATACCCGATACAATCAAAATACTGGGATAGATGAGTGCGCTCTTAAGTTCACTTGCAAGCTTTTGCTCATACTCCATCTGCGCCAGACCATCACTCAAAGCCTGTGCCAGATTTCCAGTCAATTCGCCAGCCTCAGCAAGATGGTGAATATAGGAAGGAAGTTTGATTTTGCTTGCCTTTAGCGCTCCTGAAAAGGACTCACCACGACGCAAACGAGCGGAAATATCTGCAATTTCCTGTTGAAGAGAGTGTGGCCGGGTAGATTCAGAGAGGGACGAAATCGCCTCACCCAGAGAAACCCCTGCCTTTAACAGAGTAGTTAGCTGTTGCATCACCATCACAACATCACTCTGCCTGACCCTTCGGCTTTTTTTACCACCAACACTCTCAATCGTTTGTGACATTACCGAAACAGGGGTCAGGCCCTGGCGATGGAGCCGACGGCTGGCAGTACGTAGATTGTCGCTATCAAGAATACCGGTAACGACCGAACCTTCTCCATTCAAAGCGCGGTAAGTAAACCTCATTGGCCTCCACCCGCTGTCACACGCAGCACCTCCTCTACACTGGTAATACCCTGGTATGCCTTGGCAAACCCGTCCTCCCGCAAGGTGAGGGCACCTTGCTGGCATGCCAACTGCTGGAGTTCCGCTGTCGAACCTCCCTGAACAATCAAATGCTGTATTTCCCGTGTGACCGGTACTAGCTCATGAATGGCAATACGCCCGGAGAATCCTGTTCCCTGGCATTTTTCACATCCCGCAGGCTCGGCCCAGTTAGCTTCATTCTGTATCATTTCAGTCGATAGTATGCCCTTCATCATGGACACAATGTCCTCAGCGGGTGTTGCCGGTACTGAACAGTGTCGGCATAAACGACGCAACAGACGCTGGGCCATCACTGCCCGTATTGGGGTCGCTACCAGGAATGGTTCCACACCCATGTCTATCAGCCGGGTAAAGGCACTAACCGCATCGTTAGTATGAAGTGTAGAAAGAACAAGATGGCCCGTAAGTGAGGACTGGATCGCAATGCCTGCTGTCTCGCCATCACGTATTTCACCAATCATGATGACATCAGGATCCTGGCGCAAGATTGACCGTAAAGCCCTGGCAAAAGTAAAGTCAATCTCTTCCATCGCTTGAATTTGGGTGATTCCCTGCAGGCGATATTCGACCGGATCCTCTACTGTTATGATTTTCCTGCTGCCATCGTTGATACTATCTAATAGTGAATAAAGCGTCGTTGATTTACCTGATCCGGTAGGTCCTGTCACAAGAATAATCCCATGCGGCTCCTCGGCCCAATGCTTTAGCCGTTCCAGATTATCAACCCCCAAGCCCAGAGAATCGAGATCAAACTTTTGTTTTTCCTTGGGCAGCAGTCGCAACACAATAGACTCACCATGGACACCCGGTAACGCAGAGACACGAATATCCAGGTCGCCACCGCTCACACGTGCTTCCAATTGCCCATCCTGCGGTAAACGATGCTCGGCAATGTCCATACCTGAAGCCAGCTTGATCCGTGAGGCAATCGCACTGAATCGGTCAAAAGGCAAGGTAAATCTACTATATAGCACACCGTCTATTCGAAATCGTATTCGAACGCTTTGTTTTTCCGGCTCGATATGAATATCTGATGCGCGCTGTTCAAAGGCCTGAGCCAACAGGTTATTAACAAACTCAATAACCGGGGCTTCTTCGGCTAACTCGCGAAGCTGGCTAGAACTCAGATCATCCTGGTCCGTTGTGCTGATGACCCTTGAAAGTCCTTCAATAGCACGCTCAAGATCATGATTGCGCACCAGACACCACTGCAGCTTTCTAGCGGGAAATAACTGTTCAATAATTTCGTTTATACTGCCATCAAGCGGATCACGACTAATACAAAAAATCTCACCATCCCCCATTTCCCAGGCAATAGTCTCCTGATCCAGGCACCAATTTATATCGTGCCCTACAAATAAATCTACGACCCGCTGGTAATCAGTTGGTAGCTGGTCTGAGGAAAGCAGAGGGTAACCCAGTTGTTGAGAGAGGCATTCTAACAAACTATCTTCTGAAACCGCGCCCATTCTGAGGAGGATGGAACCAATCCTCCCTCCAATCTGCTGTTGTAAGTCAAGCGCCTTGTTCATTTCATCGGGCTCTACCAATCCTTTGTCGATCAATAATTCGCCCAGCAACCCCTTCAACTCGCTACCACTTTCCAGCTGTTGTACGGATAACTCATTCATCATTTTTCATACTGTAAATACATTATTTCAAGGTGGATACAATCCAATAGGTCATGCCTGGATAAATAAGACCTTTATTTCAACGATAAGTGTAAACCATCTATCATACTGGTATAATTTTTTTTGTCTTACATAGTAACATACACCGCTCCAGGACTATAAAAATGAGATATATTCTCCGTTCAATATTTTCACTGATACTGGTATTAAGCTCTTCGCTAGCATCCGCCACTGAAATTACCCCCTTTGGCGGTTACCGCATGGGCGGTGAGTTCACCGGACCCTCGCAGGGAGATACCTATGATGTCAGTAGTGCTGCTGCTTTTGGGATTATCCTTGGCCTTCCTTTTGGAAAACCAGAAAATAAGACAATGTTTGAACTCACTTATAGTCACCAGAGCACAGAGCTAAAAACAAAACCGGAGTTCCAAACAACACATTTATTTGATCTCGATATCGATTACTTTACTGTCGGCGGCACCTATCTTATCGGCGACGGCACACCCTTACAGCCCTTTATTAGTGCCGGCATCGGAGCCTCCTATTTCAAACCGGGCACCTCTGGCCTCGATTCTGAAACTCGACTCGCTCTAAGTATCGGTGGCGGTGCAAAATGGATGATTAGCAAACAGGTAGGACTTCGATTCGAGTTACGAGGGATAGCCACTTCATTTGGCCTTGGCGATGAAGAAGACACCATATTCTGTGGTAATAATGAATGCCTTACTATCGAAAAAAATGTGTTCTTTCAGACCGATGCAATGCTCGGCTTGATTGTTAAATTCTAGGAGGGCTATGCGGGGACAAATACTGGTTAATTTAGTAGCCATACTGACTTCTGAGAACGCCACATCAGCTCGATTTTCACTCCTGTACGGGGTTCCTATATATAGCGTAACCAGCCGATGCCCTTTATCATCTCAGCCCACAGGCCCCAGTTTCTCGGTCACCATACTCACCCTGGTGTGCTTTCCGACAATATCCAGCAGCACCATCACACGATCACTGCTGGTCTTTGCGAGAAACACGCCTTCAAGCCCTGTCATCGGTCCTTCCATTACTCGTATAGCTTCACCTTCCTTGTACTCATCTGGGATGATATCCTGAATGCCTTCCTCATCACATCGGTCACAAAGTAACTCGATAAGCGCTGCCGGTACGGCTGATGGATACATGCCGAACTTCACAAGGTTGCTAACGCCCAGGGTGGAACGAATCGGAGACCAGTTGTCAGTCTTTGTATCAAGGTGGATAAAAAGATAGCGGGGGAAAAGCGGTACTATGCGGATTGCACCCTTGCCCATGCGACGGCGGCGGAGCCGGGCCATCGGCAGGTATATTTCATAGCCCTGCCGCTCCAGGTTCTCCCGGGCAAGCTGTTCTTTGTGGGGCTTGGTGTAGATCAGGTACCAGTTTTTCATGTTGACAATGGTTTTCAGTTTTCAGTTTTCGGTTTTCGTAACACCTAATACATAAAACCTAATACGTCTCTTTTACTCCGTAATAGTCTCTGTACCAGCTGACAAATTCACGCAGCCCTTCTTCTACCGTAATCCCGGGCTTGTAGCCAAAATCTCTTTCCAGGGCGGAGGTATCTGCTGTAGTGGCTTTCACATCACCATCCTGCATTGGCAGCATTTCCATGTCGGCCTTGATGCCTAGCGAATCTTCCAGCACTTCGATATAGCGCAGCAGTTTTACCGGTTG
The DNA here is from genome assembly GCA_034659075.1 of Pseudomonadota bacterium. Taxonomy (GTDB): domain Bacteria; phylum Pseudomonadota; class Gammaproteobacteria; order BMS3Bbin11; family BMS3Bbin11; genus BMS3Bbin11. The sequence continues at coordinate 1,266 of JAYEGM010000021.1, read as the reverse complement.
GCCGTTGCCAATATTGTATATCCGGTAAGGCGCATCACTGGAGGACGGCACGGGGTCATCGTGGCTGAATGCCGGGTCCGGTTCTGCCGATTTATCGATCACCCTGATAACACCTTCGACAATATCATCGATATAGGTAAAATCACGGATCATCTTGCCGTGATTGAATACCGGTATTTTCTCACCCTTCAGCATGGCTTTGGTGAATTTGAAAAAGGCCATGTCCGGCCTGCCCCAGGGGCCATAGACGGTGAAAAATCGCAGGCCCGTACAGGGCAGGCGATAAAGATGGGCATAGGTATGGGCCATCAGTTCATTGGCCTTCTTGCTGGCAGCATAGAGTGAAACCTGGTGGTCTACTGCATCATTCTCGGAATACGGCAGTTTGGTATTGGAACCATAGACCGAACTGGATGAGGCAAAAACCAGGTGCCCTACTTTCGAATGCCGGCAGCCTTCAAGTATATTGCCAAAACCAACCAGGTTCGCATCGACATAAGCCGCCGGGTTCTCCAGCGAGTATCGCACACCTGCCTGGGCGGCAAGATTCATTACGGCATCAAACTGATGTATCTCGAACAGCTTTTTAATGGCTGCTCTATCTGAGATATCTGTCTTCTCGAAAGAAAAACCGGGTTTACCGGTCAGCCTGGCAAGCCTCGCCTCTTTAAGAGAGACCTCATAGTAATCGTTAAGCGTATCAATCGCGTGCACTGTGTCACCGCGATCCAGCAGCCTGTGCGCCAATGCGGCGCCGATGAACCCGGCACCTCCTGTAATCAAAACCTTCATTTCTGTCACCTTTGTCAAATCAGCGAGGAATTCTAACATTTTCAACCTGAGGATGCCCCCTCTGACGCCCTGCAGGAAGAACTAAGAAACCTTAGATGTGTCGTCATTGTGAGCAACGTAGTGACGAAGCCATCTCTAACTGACTGATTACAAACAAAGAGATTGCCGCGCTTCGCTCGCAATGACGGGTTTCTTTGAATTAATCATCAGTGATACCCTAATTTGTAGCAGCGAATTCATTCGCACCTACAGCTCCAGATAAGCAAAAGCGATACTGTTTTTTTATTACTGGACAGGCAAATAACTGTTATGCAAAATGTGGCGTTCAAATATTGGAGGATATTATGACAGTGACTATTTACCACAACCCGCGTTGCAGCAAGTCTCGCGCGACAATGGAGTTTCTGGAGGAGAAAGGCATTGAAGCCGAGGTTATTAAATATATGGACACTCCACCTGATGGCGCCAAACTTA
>JAYEGM010000020.1:5685-5760 GCA_034659075.1 Pseudomonadota bacterium | reverse complement strand
GGGCTGACCGAGGGAAGTGGAGGCTGAATTACGAATTACGAATGATGGGCTAAAGAGAGTGGGGCAAAGGGCTAA
>JAYEGM010000020.1:0-5585 GCA_034659075.1 Pseudomonadota bacterium | reverse complement strand
AGGCTAAAGGCTAAAGGCTAAAGGCTAAAGGCTAAAGGCTAAAGGCTAAAGGCTAAAGGCTAAAGGCTAAAGGCTAAAGGCTAAAGGCTAAAGGCTAAAGGCTAAAGGCTAAAGGCTAAAGGCTAAAGGCTAAAAGAGGGTTGCGATTTTGATTTTCCTTTAGCCTTTAGCCTTTCACCTTTCACCTTTTTTCACTCATCCTAAAGAAATTGGAACCAACATGGTTATCATCGAATTAAAAGAGAAACCCCAATGCTAATAATCCCCGCCATAGATCTTAAAGACGGCCAATGCGTACGCCTGCGCCAGGGACGCATGGAAGACGATACCGTATTTTCAGATAACCCTGTCGATATGGCCGGGCGCTGGGTCGATGCCGGTGCGCGGCGGCTGCATATAGTGGACCTTAACGGTGCCTTTGAGGGACGTCCGGTCAATGAACAGGTAATACGGGATATCGCGGCAGCTTATCCTGATTTGCCAATACAGCTGGGCGGTGGTATTCGTGATGCGGCTACGGCTATGGCCTATATTGAGGCGGGTGTGAATTATGTCATCATCGGCACTATGGCCGTGCGTGAGCCTGAGTTTGTCAAAGATTTGTGTAAGGCCATTCCCGGGCATGTATATGTAGGACTGGATGCAAAAAATGGTATGGTGGCGGTTGATGGCTGGGCCGAGGATTCCGGCATTGATGTGACAGAGCTGGCTCGCCAGTTCGAAGATGATGGCATTGAAGGGATTATCTATACTGACATTAGCCGTGACGGCATGATGCAGGGTGTGAATGCAGAAGCAACGGCGCGCCTGGCTGAAGCCCTGACGGTACCGGTAGTGGCCTCCGGCGGTGTCAGCACTATGGCAGATATAGAGCGTCTGCTGGAACATGAAGCAAGCGGTATTAATGCGGCTATTATCGGTCGTGCATTGTATGAAGGTTCGTTAGATCTGGCTGAGTGTCAGAAGCTTGCTGACGGAGAACGGAGCTAATATGGGGCTGGCAAAAAGAATTATCCCCTGTCTGGATGTGCGTGACGGGCGCGTCGTCAAAGGCGTGCAGTTCGTTGATATCCGTGATGCAGGCAACCCGGTAGAAGTCGCCGCACGTTATGATGAGCAGGGTGCAGATGAAATCACCTTTCTCGATATCACGGCCTCTTCGGACAACCGCGATACCATCCTGCATGTGGTTGAGGAAGTTGCCAGCACAGTATTCATTCCGCTGACAGTAGGTGGTGGCATCCGCGTACTGGATGATGTGCGTCGACTGCTGAACGCTGGGGCAGATAAAGTGGGTATCAATACCGCGGCCGTGTTTAATCCCGAATTTGTTAAAGAAGCCTCCGATCATTTTGGATCGCAGGCGATAGTGGTCTCCATTGATGCCAAGCAGGTAGAAGGCGGAGACAATCCGCGCTGGGAAATCTTCACCCACGGTGGCCGTAAAGGTACCGGTCTGGATGCGCTTGAATGGGCAAAGAAAATGGCCGATTACGGCGCTGGAGAAATACTGCTGACAAGTATGGACAGAGACGGCACCCGTGATGGTTTTGATCTTGCTCTAACCCGAGCAGTCTGTGATACCGTTGATGTGCCGGTAATCGCATCGGGTGGTGTCGGCAACCTCGACCATCTGGCCGATGGCGTCAGCAAGGGGCACGCCGATGCAGTGCTGGCAGCCAGCATCTTCCATTTTGGCGAATACACCGTACAGCAGGCCAAGCAAAAGATGCATGAAGCCGGCATCGAAGTCAGGATTACAGAATAATCATGGGCTGGCTGGATGAAGTTAAATGGACAGATGACGGACTGGTGCCGGCCATTGCCCAGGATGCCGAAAGTGGAAAACTGTTAATGATGGCCTGGATGAACCGCGAAGCCCTGCAACTGACGGCCGATACCGGCCATGCCGTATACTGGTCGCGTTCACGCGGCAAGTTATGGCACAAGGGCGAAGAATCCGGTCATCAGCAGCTGGTGAAAGAGTTACGCCTGGATTGCGATAATGACGTAATATTGATGAAAGTCGAGCAGAAGGGCGGCATAGCCTGCCATACTGGTCGCGAGAGCTGCTTTTACCAGCGCTACGAGAATGGCCAGTGGCAGAGTGTGGAACCGGTTCTGAAAGACCCGAAAGAGATTTATGAGAAAGGCTAAAGGTTAAGGGCACCTCTGTTAATTCGTCATTGCGAGGAACGAAGTGACGTGGCAATCTCTATGCCATTGTTTTTATTCAATGAGATTGCCGCGCTGCGCTCGCAATGACGGAATAGTTGAATTAATGGAGGTACCCTTAAAGGTTAAAGGCTAAAAAAGGGTTGTGATTTTGATTTTGATTTTCCTTTAGCCTTTAGCCTTTAGCCTTTAGCCTAAAATGGTGTTTAAATTTGAAAGATATTCTTGAGCAGCTGACAGAAGTACTGGAACAAAGAAAGGCGGCATCTGCCGACAGTTCCTATGTTGCCGGCCTTTACGGCAAGGGGCTGGACGCTATACTGAAGAAGATTGGTGAAGAAGCCACGGAGACCGTGATGGCGGCAAAAGACGGCGATCAGCAGAAGATTGTTTATGAAACGGCTGATTTGTGGTTTCATACCCTGATTATGTTATCTCATCAGGGCCTGACGGCAGATGATGTGCTGCAGGAACTGGCGAGACGTTTTGGCCTGTCTGGTCTTGAAGAAAAGGCAAACAGGCGCACATAAATAGAGACATTCTGGATATATATTGTATTGTCATTGAGGGCATAGAGTGACGACTTTCTATTTAGGAATCTCTGATGTGTCTGAACGAAGTAGATTTCGATCTAAAATATCCAGGTTTGAGACGGAAATCGCACGTGAGCTAGCTATTGCGAAGGTTTTCAACGAAAAATCTGGAGTGTTGGGCGTAAGAATTGATTAGAGGTTCCTTTAGAGTACAATTATCATTGGATCAGGTGTTTTTTAAACAGATTTTTCACACTGCCTGGGTAGCCAGGCCGTTGATATTAAAGATGGAGTAAATTATGGGTGTAGGTGGAATTGGTATCTGGCAGCTTTTGATTGTACTGGTAATCGTCATGCTGCTGTTCGGAGGCAAGAAATTGCGCAATCTGGGCGGTGATCTCGGTGCGGGCATTAAAGGTTTCAAAAAGGCCATGGGTGATGAAATGTCCAAGGAAGAAGAAAAGCCCGGCACACTGGAATCAAAGAAATCCGGTGAAGTAATTGATGCGGAAGTAACCAGCAAGACTGAAGACAAGGCCTGAGTTCCCGCTATCATCGGGGAAGCTTGCTATGTTTGATATCGGGATGTTTGAAATGACCCTGATTGGTGTCATTGCATTATTGATTTTAGGTCCGGAACGAATGCCTGAAGCAGCACGGGCTGCCGGTCGCTGGGTGGGTAAGGCACGTGCCATGATTACCGGCATCAAGGCTGATGTCGCCAGCCAGATGTCAGTAACAGAACTGAACGAACTGCGCCAGCTGCGCAACGACCTGACATCGGCGCAGGGCGAGCTCAACAAGTTTAAACTTAACGCGACCGATACATTGAATGAACAGGTTCCTTTACAGGCAACGGCAGCAGAGACTCTGCCAGTAGCCGAAACGCCTTCTCCCGCTGCCACAGAATCACCTCAAAAAAATAAAAAACCAGATCAGGCATGAGCGAACAGAGCAGCACCTCCAATGAGGGGCAGGAGGCCCAGCCTGAGTCTTTTATCAGCCATTTAATTGAACTTCGCGATCGCCTGCTGCGCTCGGTTATCGTTGTTCTTATAGTATTTATTCCGGCCGCCATCTTTTCCGGCAAATTGTTTACCCTGCTGGCCGCGCCCATGCTGGCTGCCTTATCCACTGACGGCACCATGATTTCTACTGAAGTCGCCGGGCCTTTCCTGGTGCCGCTGAAATTTGCTTTTGCCCTGTCGATTGCGGTTGCAATACCTTATCTTCTTTTCCAGATCTGGTCCTTCATCGCACCGGGCCTGTATGAAAATGAAAAACGCCTGGCATTTCCATTGCTGTTATCAAGCACACTGCTGTTTTATTGTGGTATTGCCTTTGCCTACTTCGTTGTCTTTCCCATTATGTTCAACTTCTTCCCCAGCGTCGCACCGGTGGGTATTGAAGTAACGCCGGACATCAATCATTACCTGGGTTTTGTGATAAAACTGTTCTTTGCTTTCGGTATCGCCTTTGAAATGCCGATCGCGACAATACTTGTGATTAAGGCAGGCATTACCACCCGCGAAAAGCTGGCGAAAAAACGCCAGTATGTCGTTCTTGGTGCATTTGTTCTTGGAATGCTGCTGACTCCACCTGATATTTTTTCACAGACCATGCTGGCTATTCCTATGTGGCTGCTGTTTGAACTGGGTCTGATCATGTCGGCAATTGTTGGCGGGCCGGCAAAGAATGACGATACAGAGCCTGACGGCAGTAATGATCCGGAGCCAACGAAAACCCCACCAGATGAACCGCCATCAGGCACAGATGATACGGAAAAAGATACCGTCTCAGAAAACGACGAAGAAGAAATCCTCACCCCCGCCATAATGCCGCAGCAGGCAAACACCGGTGAAGCAGGGGACGCTGACGATGAGTTCGGGGATGAAGAGGATATAGAGAAACTGGCCGAAGAACTGGATGATCTGGAAGACATAACAGGCTGGATTCAGCCGGAAAAGAAGGAAGCTGCGTCTGAAAAAAAGAAGAAGACTAAAAAAACAGTAAAGAGCAGAAAGAAGAAGGCTAAAAGAGCAGCGAAAAAGAAAAAATCAAAAAAAGTGGTCAAAGCAACTAAGAAAGACGAAAAGAACTGAATTTGCGTTACAGTTTTCCTTAAGTAAAGTATTATGTGATAGGCGCGTCTCAGCGGCGAATGTTCTAAAATCATCTAAAGTCAAAGTCTTTATCTCTCGCAGAGAACGCAGGGAAGTCAAAATCGTTTTTTTGTAGTACTTGTATTTAGGGAACCTCTGATCTATTCATGAACTCGTATCTTACACCTGGAATATCCAACTTCTTCGTTGCAAATCTTCGCAATAGCTAGCTATTACGTGCGATTCGCGCCTTGAATCTGAATATTCTAGATCGCAATCTACTTCGTTCAGAATAAATCAGAGGTCCCTTAGTTTTTCTGATTTCCATGTGTTCCCTGCGAACCCTGCGAGAAAATTTTATTTTGATTTTTATTTTATTTTTTAGAGAGAAACTTCCTCTGCAGCAGGCGGTCAACAGGTTATGATCAGCCAAACAGGGTAAACCGTGTATAAATTTTTCCTAAGCCTGCTTTTTTTACTGAGCATAATCCCGGCAGCCGCCGCTGAGCCACTAAAGAATCAGCTGGCTGACAACCCTTCCCCTTATCTTGCCCTGCATGGTTCAGATCCTGTTGCCTGGCAGGCATGGGATGAATCAGTACTCGAGCGTGCAAAAGCCGAGAACAAGCTGATTTATCTTTCTATCGGCTATTTCTCCTGTCACTGGTGTCATGTCATGCAGCGTGAGTCCTATAAGGATCAGGAAGTGGCGAAATGGCTCAATGAGCATTTTATTCCGGTCAAAATCGATCGCGAACTGGAAGAAGCCCTGGAT
>JAYEGM010000019.1:0-5790 GCA_034659075.1 Pseudomonadota bacterium | reverse complement strand
AATATAGCTGAGAGTGTCATTCTCTCACTGCCTGAAAAGGCATACTCAGTATCGCAATAACCACAGCGCAAAGGGCAACCTGTCAGACGGATAAACACTGTTGGAAAACCCGCCGTTCTTGATTCGCCCTGTAGCGAATAGAATATCTCGCTGATACGAAGTTCGCGGTCAGCCGCAGGCAACAGAGGATTGTTTGATGTTGAAGACAATGGGAGTATAAAAGTATCAGGTTTTACGATTTACGATTTACGTAAAACCTGATACGTAAACCGTAAAACGATATTTAATGTCCCGTCTTCGTCATCTGATCCAGCCGCATTTTTGCCGAAACAGCGACACGGCTGCCAGGATATCGAATCACTACCGCATTAAGCGCCCTCCTTGCCTGCTCCCACTGCTCATTATCAAAGTGAATATAACCCACTTTTAACATTGCATCAGGCAGTCGCTTACTCTTAGGGTAGCGTTGAATTAGCGTGCTGTACTCGTGCAAGGCTGCATCGTAGGCGCGATTGACATAACGGGCTTCTGCTATCCAGTACTGAGCGCCGTCTGCTAACGCGCTTGCTGGAAAGCGTGTCTGGAATTCCTTGAAAGCAGCAATGGCTTCATCATAGCGACTTTGCTTCAATAGATCGAACGCCCTGTCATAGGACGCCTGCTCCAGTTGAGACGTCCCTTCCTGGCCATTTATAGTTGAAGCTGCCGCCGGTAAGACTGCCGCAGCTGGTGCAGAGATGCCAGCCTGATTTGAAACAGTCGCATCAGCGGGTGAAATCGCCCTGCTTGCCATACCCTCCTGCTTTGGAATGGAGGGGATTTCATTGTCAGTCATCATGCCGGATGCAGGTGCAACAGGTGCATTCATAGATACTGAAGACATTTCTATGCTTCGCATGCGTCGGTCAAGGTCATCATAAATTCCGGATAATCTCTCACGCAGCCTGCTCAGTTCGTTTTCCTGAACGTCAACCGTATTCTGCAGCCTTGATACTTCACTCTCCAGGCTGTTTACCCTGCCTAACAGCTGCAACTGCGGATTTGACTGTGTGGTAGAGGGCCGCATCGTCGCAGCCGTCGTCTCGTTGCAGGCACTCAGCAACAGTAAAGCGCTGAGCACCATAGTCAAAAATAAACCCATCGTTGTGAAACGATTGATCTTACCTGTCATAGCGTATTTCAACACGGCGATTCAGGCTCCAGGCTGATTCATCATGCCCTTCAGCAACCGGATTTTCTTCACCGTATGAAACATTTTCGATATTTGCAGGATTGGCGCCGAGGGCGATAAAGACATCAATAACAGCCTGGGCACGACGCTCGCCCAGGGCAAGGTTGTATTCACGTGTGCCTCGTTCGTCTGCATGGCCTTCGAGAACTACTCTGGTCGAAGGGTTGTCACGCAAATAAGCAGCATGAGCTTCTGCTATGGCCTGACTATCGACATCCAGATCACTGCTGTCATAGGCGAAATAGATACGCGTCTGGGAAAGCATGTCTGCTGATCCACTCTGCCACTCCCCCAGGGGCTTGCCGTCAGGACCGAACTCAGTACCGGTACCGGATGTAGAAACACCGTCACCCATATCCGCCCCTTCTGCCTTGCGGGTTTTCTTATTACAGCCACTTACTGCTACCATGCCAGCCAGCAGTGCTATTAAAAATAACTTGCTCGTATTATTCATCGCTTCCTCTATCCTCGTTCAATTATCATCTTAAATATGGTGACCATGCCGGTTCACGGACATCGCCCTGTAAAAACCTTAAAGATTGCCGAACCCGACCATCGGATGACACCGCTGCCAGCACACCCTTATTACCCTGCTCAGTTGCATAAAGTACCATTCTTCCATTTGGCGCGAAACTCGGAGATTCGTCAAGCAGTGTATCGGTAAGCTTCGTTATTTCTTTAGTGCGTAAATCCATCACCGCCACATGATAGCGCCCGTTTCCCCGGCTAATCATTACCAGCAGTTTACCATCTGCCGAAACCGATGGCCTGGCATTATATTTTCCTGAGTAGGTTAGCCGCTGTACCCCCGATCCATCAGTATTCATCTGATAGATCTGCGGCTGGCCGCTGCGACCTGATGTAAACACCAGGCCCCGGCCATTCGGCAGCCAGGAGGGTTCGGTATCAATGCCATGATGGTTGGTCAGGCGCTTGATGGCTCGCGTACGCAAATCGAGTACATATATCTCTGTGTTGCCTTCTTTGGAGGAAACAAACGCCAGCTTCGTGCCATCCGGCGAGAATGCCGGGGCGCTGTTTATACCTTTAAAGCTGGCTACATTCTCACGCTTACCGTCTGATAATCGCTGTATGTATATCATCGAACGCTTTTTTTCAAAAGAGACGTAGGCCAGCTTGCGCGCATCCGGAGACCATGAGGCGGACATCAACGGCTGATGCGATGCAAGTATTGTATGTGGAGAAAAACCGTCCGAATCAGCCACCTGCAACAGATAACGCCTGCCTTTTTTTGTTCGCTCAACGGTAACGTAGGCAATCATGGTATTAAATGCACCTTTTTCACCGGTCAGCCTCTCATAAATAATATCGCTGATCTGGTGCGCGACGTTTCTTAATTTGTCACTTTGGACAGTATACTGATATCCCGTCAGCGTCTTGCCGCTGTAGACATCCAGCAACTGAAACTTTACTTTATAGACTCCAGAACCTGACTGTTCAATACTCCCTACCACCAGGTTATCCGCCTTAATCAGGCGCCAGTCCTTGAATCTTACCTGTTTTGCATTGTGTGGCTGCTGCAGGAAGTCGGCCTGTGGGATGCTGTCAAAACGTCCTGACCGGGTAAGGTCCGCGTCGATAACTTTTGTCATACTTTCGCCTGCCACCGCAGCACCCTTCCAGCTGAAAGGAACAATGGCAATCGGTATGCCGACATCAACGCCCTTAGTGATTTCAATAGTGAGCACTGCCTGTGCCGGACTGGCTAACAGCCCCGACAAAATAATTAACAGCGCCGCCAGTTTTTTCATATTAGATAATTTCATGTTACTTGATTTTGTCTCTCGCTATATTGTAGTCCTGAAAGCTGAAGATTTTCTTATGGCCTGAACGGAAAATCAATGACCTTGAACTCGGAATACAGATCCGGGTCAAGCGGTATCGGTATCGGTGATGCTCTCATGAAGGCCTGCTCCACCGATCTGTCACAAAAACTATCGCCACTGCTTTTCACAATCCTCGCACTCAATACCTTGCCATCCGGGGCCAGATTGACTCTTACAGTGGGGTTGCATCCCTCTGCGCCACGCGGCGGCAGACGCCAGTTGGCCTCCACTTTTTGTTGAATGCGCGGTACATATTTACTCATTGCCTGGCCTGCCCGTGCTTCTCTGGCCTCCGCTTCCATCTGTTTCTTCATGGCGTCTTCTTTGCGCTTACGTTCTTTTTCTGCCTTACGCTTCCTGTCGGCAGCGGCCTTGCGTTTTTTCTCTTCAGCCAGTTTCTTTTTACGTTCAGCATCTTTTTTCTTTTTCGCTTCCGCTTCCTTGCGTGCCTTATCCTCGGTGGCTTTCTTTTTCTTTAAGGCTGCTTTTTTTTCTGCCTCTTTTTTGCGTTTTTTCTCCGCCTCCGCCTTCTTTACCTTTTCTTCCTTCTTGCGTTTGGCCTCCGCCTTCTTTTTACGTTCTATTTCCGCCTTGCGCTTTTTTTCAGCGGCAATCTTGCGCTGCTTCTCACGCTCTATGGCTTTCTTCTTTTCCTTTCTCTTCTCCAGATCGCTGTTATCAATGGCTGAAGCTTCAATGACATCAATGGGCTTGTCTGTTTTAACCTGCAGGGCTTTTACCGCCGCTACCGGTTTCATGTGGCTATCGACCTTGATAAACATGATGCCAAATAAGAGCCCATGCAATAAAATTGCGAGACCTATGGCAACCGGGCTTATATGCTGCTTTTTTAATAGCCGCTTTCTACTTCCACCTGTCACACTACTTTTCCGGTGGTTCTGTTACCAGGCCTACTTTCGGAATACCGGCCTGCTTCAGCAGCACCATGGCAGTCATCACCGCCTGGTATTCCACCCGCCGGTCTCCTTTCACAAGAAAAGGCGTTTTCGGGTTCCGTTTATAGACTATGGCGGCCTTCCTGACAATCTCCTCACCACTGACCGGCTGTTTTTCCTCATTTGCAAACAACTGACCATTCCTGTCTACCGATAATAAAAAAGGCTCGACATCCGGGTCTTTCACCTCATCTGCTATCGCTTCAGGCAGATCTACTTCAACGCCCTGGGTTAACAGTGGGGTTGTGACCATGAAAATCACCAGCAATACCAGCATGACATCAATATACGGCACAACATTGATCTCACTCATCTGGCTTTTCCGGCTGCGCCGTGAGTGCTCAAACATCGCCTGATTTCTGCTGGTAAGTCTGGCGGGAAACGATACTGGTAAATTCTTCCATAAACATTTCGTAGCGCATAATCAGGCGCTCGACATTATTGGAAAAGCGGTTATAGGCAATGACTGCAGGAATCGCCGCAAACAGCCCCATGGCAGTTGCTACCAGTGCTTCGGAAATTCCGGGAGCAACCGAGGCAATGGTTGCCTGCTTCATCACACCAAGGGTACGAAACGAGTTCATGATACCCCAGACCGTGCCAAACAAGCCGACATAGGGAGATGTTGAACCAACCGTGGCAAGAAATGACAGGCCGCCTTCCAGGTCTTCGATTTCCTGCGCCAGTGCCACACGCATGGCACGCTGCACGCCATCGGTCACTTCGCTGCGTCTTATCCCGTCTTTATTATAGAGGCGGGAATATTCCCGGTAACCGGCAATAAAAATGCTGGCCATGCCGCCCTCGCCACTGGCTTCCTTGCCGCCCCACTCAGAATAGAGCTTGCTCAGATCACCGCCGGACCAGAAAGAATCTTCAAAATCATCAGCCGCATTTCGTGCCTGCCTGATTATTTTCCACTTCTGAAAGATCAGCGCCCATGACACGACCGATGCCAGCATTAACATTGCCATCACCAACTGCACCACCAGCGTAGCCTGCGTAATCATGTGTAGAATAGACAGGCTCTGCTGCGGGTTGGCAAGTTCTACAACTGTTTCCAAATCTTATCTCCTCATTCCAGGGTAAAAGGCAGGGCCATGGGACGAAATGAGTCCACGGCTAGACCTGCCAGTTTTATTCGGGCACGGCATAATAAAGTTTCATCGCGGTAGACTGCATGATCTATCTCCAGAGAGGCTTTGCCTTTTCGGGCAATAGATACCTGGATGCTGAGAGAATCATTCAAATAAGCAGGTTTTAGATAATCAATATTTGCGGATCTCACGGCAAACAGGAAGCCATATTCCTGTTCCAGCTTGTCCAGCTCATATCCCAGTTCACGCAGCCACTCGGTTCTGGCCCGCTCCATAAAACGAAGAAAATTAGCATGATAAACGACACCTCCGGCATCGGTGTCTTCATAATAAATACGAACGGGGAAAGTAAAATCCGGTCTGCTCAAATCTGTCTACCGAAGGGGCTGCGCATTAGTAAAAATCCATCCGAACTATACAGGGATGAGGAGAAAATACCAGTCTTTCAGGATGGTATAAAAGGGTGACTTCCTGCTGTGATACAGCTAAATAGAAGATCAAAACGAAAATCAGAAGCTATTCACCACAGAGGACACGGAGAGCGCAGAGGGAAACAACACATTTCGCCATAAGTTTCTGGTCTTTGGTCTTTGGTCTTTGGTCTTTGGTCTTTGGTCTTGAAACTTGAAACTTGAAACTTGAAACTTGAAACTTGAAAC
>JAYEGM010000018.1:0-5792 GCA_034659075.1 Pseudomonadota bacterium | reverse complement strand
CAGAAGGCGTGCCATGGATTTGCTGGCACGCCGTGAACATGGCGTTAAGGAGCTTTCCTGTAAACTAATAAACAAGGGTTTTGACCCTGACCTGGTTGAAGAAGCTATTGAGGGTCTGGTTCGTGACAACCTGGTTTCTGATAGACGTTTTTGTGAAAGCATGGTCCATTCCCGCTTTAATCGAGGTCATGGACCTGTAAAAGTACGCTATGAATTGCGCAGCAAAGGTGTAGCAGACCAGGTTATTGAGGGTGTAATGGACGAGCTGGCACCTGACTGGCAGCAGGTACTGGTGAATTTAATTAAAAAAAAGTATGCCGGCAGCCTGTCTGGGACTCCCGCAGAACGCGCAAAAAAGGTAAGATTCCTCTGTTCGAGAGGGTTCCCGCAGGAGATGATATTTATCATTATGCGGGATGCGGATTTTGATTAAGAGGTTCCTTGGAATTAAGGTGTATCTGCCAGGCTATGAAAAGCAGTGAAATAAGAAAACAGTTTCTTGAGTATTTTGCCTCAAAGGGACATGAAGTCGTAGCAAGCAGCTCGCTTGTGCCCGGAAATGACCCCTCGTTGCTGTTTACCAATGCAGGTATGGTGCAGTTCAAGGATGTATTCCTTGGCAACGAAACAAGGCCCTATCACCGTGCAGCCAGTTCGCAGCGCTGCGTACGTGCTGGCGGCAAACACAACGATCTTGAAAATGTTGGCTACACCGCTCGCCATCACACCTTCTTCGAAATGCTCGGTAACTTTAGCTTCGGCGACTATTTTAAACAGGATGCCATTATGTATGCCTGGGAGTTTCTTACCGAGATCATGAAGATCCCGGCAGACAGGCTCTGGGTGACTGTTTTCGAGGAAGACGACACAGCAGAAAGCATCTGGTTGAATGAAATTGGAATCAAACCGGGACGTTGCATACGCATCGGCGCGAAAGACAACTTCTGGTCTATGGGGGATACCGGTCCCTGTGGGCCCTGCACTGAAATATTTTATGATCATGGGCCTGAAATAGAGGGCGGTCCTCCCGGTTCAGCAGATGAGGATGGCGATCGATATGTTGAAATATGGAACCTCGTCTTCATGCAGTATGACAGGGCTGCTGATGGCACGCTAAAAGATTTGCCCAAACCCTCTGTCGATACAGGAATGGGCCTGGAGCGCCTGGCAGCGGTACAGCAGGGTGTTAGCAATAACTATGATATCGATCTGTTTAAGCATCTTGTCGCTGCGGCAGGAAAAGTCACTTCCTGCGAAGTGCTGGATAATAAATCACTGCGCGTCATTGCTGATCATATACGCTCGACCTCATTTCTCATCCTGGATGGTGTTGTGCCATCAAATGAAGGTCGGGGATACGTACTGCGACGCATTATCCGGCGTGCCGTCAGGCATGGCCATATGCTTGGAACGAAGGGTGCTTTTTTTCACAAACTGGTTGCACCATTAGTCGATGAAATGGGTGAGGCCTACCCTGAACTGGCAAAATCACAGGCAAGCATCAAATCCGTTCTGAAAACAGAAGAAGAGCGTTTCGCTGAAACCCTGGAAACAGGGATGAGTATTCTTAATCAGGCGATTACGGAATTAAAGGGCAATGTCATCGATGGAGTGACAGCCTTTCGGCTCTATGACACACATGGCTTCCCGTTAGATCTAACTGCGGATATTGCCAGAGAGAGAGGGCTGACGGTAGACCAGCAGGGCTTTGAAAAGGAAATGGAGAAGCAACGTCAACAGGCGCGTTCTTCAAGTCAATTTTCAACAGTAGAAACCAGCCGGATACAGGTCGAGGGGTGTACTGAATTTACCGGTTACAATCAGATTGAGGGAACAGCAAATATTGCTGCTATCTATCAGGACAGCAACGCGGTAAGCGAGATAAATGAAGGAGATACAGCCGTCATTATCCTCGATAAAACACCTTTTTATGCAGAGAGCGGCGGTCAGGCCGGTGATACTGGTCAGCTTTTAGCAGGTAAAGCTCTGTTTGATATCGAAGATACAAAGAAGCTGAATGGGACTATCTTTGGACATATTGGGCGATTACGCTCAGGCGTATTAAAAGTAAACAGTCCCGTCATTGCAGAGGTCAATGCAGTACTCCGGCAGGAGACTGCGCTTAATCACTCAGCTACACACTTGATGCATGCAGCACTTAAATCGGTATTAGGCAATCATGTTGAGCAGAAAGGTTCATTGGTGAACGCAGACTATCTGCGTTTTGATTTTTCGCATTTCAGCCCACTCAGTAAGGATGAAATCAAGCAGATAGAAAACCTTGTAAACAAAGAAATCCGAGCAAACCGAGATGTGCATACTGCTGTGATGGCAATTGATGAAGCTAAAAAAGCAGGTGCAGTTGCCCTGTTTGGGGAAAAATATGGCGATGAGGTAAGAGTTGTCCGTATGGGGGACTTTTCCATGGAATTATGTGGTGGCACGCATGTTTCCCGTACCGGTGATATCGGCCTTTTAGTCATTCGCAGTGAATCCGGCGTGGCTGCCGGTGTACGGCGAATTGAGGCACTGACAGGCAATGCTGCAATGCAATATTTTTCTGAGCGTATGGCTACGCTTAATAAAATTTCTGCGATAGTTAAAGGAAATATAACCAATACCGAAGAAAAAGTGCAAAGCCTGCTCGATAAGCTTCATGGTCTAGAGAAAGAAAACAACCGGCTAAATGATAAACTGGCCTCATCCAGTGGTGATGATATAGCTTCAACTGTCATTGAAGTCGAAGGGGTACCGGTAGTGGCCAGCATCATGGATAATGCAAATGCCGATGCTATGCGCAAAACTATTGATCAGCTACGTAGCAAACTGGGCAGTGTAGTCGTGGTACTGGGTGCAAGCAATGGTGAAAAGGTGAGTTTTATTGCAGGCGTATCAGCTGATTTGACAGATCGTGTCCATGCAGGAAACCTGATTCGTTCTGTTGCCGAAATTGCTGGCGGTCGCGGCGGTGGACGGCCTGACATGGCTCAGGCAGGGGCCAGTAAACCTGAAAAACTCAGTGAAGCCATAGCGGCTGTAAAAGATCTGGTTGCTGAACAACTTAAATCCTGAAACGTCAACATCTCGTACAACTTTTGTATTAAATAAATAACAATGCCAATTATCGTTGAAAAATATGGCGGAACATCCGTTGGCAGCATTGAGCGAATCAATGCTGTAGCCGAGAAAGTATCAAAAAGTCATACAAATGGGAATCAGATGGTTATTGTTGTTTCTGCAATGAGCGGCGAAACAAACCGCTTACTTGCTATGGCGAAAGAAATAAATCCTCATCTGCCGGCAAGAGAAGCCGATGTGCTGGTTTCTACCGGCGAGCAGGTAACCATTGCACTGTTATGTATGGCCTTGATTAAACGTGGACATCAGGCACGATCATATACCGGTGGCCAGGCACGAATCGAAACAGATACTTCCCATGGCCGGGCACGCATACGTAATATTGATGACAGCCGCATAAGAAAAGACCTTGACGATGGGAAAATTATCGTTGTGGCCGGTTTTCAGGGGGTAGATAGTGATGGCAACATCACCACGCTTGGGCGAGGAGGCTCCGATACCTCTGCCGTTGCCCTGGCAGCCGCTTTAAAGGCTGACGAGTGTCGCATTTATACCGATGTTGATGGGGTATACACGGCTGACCCGCGTATCGTACCAGAAGCCCGTAGAATGGATGAAGTCACATTTGAAGAAATGCTTGAGCTTTCCAGTCTGGGCGCAAAGGTATTGCAGATTCGTTCAGTTGAATTTGCCGGTAAATATAGAGTACCGTTACGGGTCATGAGTTCATTTGAGGACGGACCGGGTACATTGATCAGCTATGAGGTAGAAAGAAAAATGGAAAGGGCAGTTATTGCAGGTATTGCACACAATTCGGACGAGGCTAAACTGACCATAACCGGTGTGCCTGACCATCCTGGCGTCGCCCATACTATACTGGGACGAATTGCGAAGAAGGAGATCAATGTTGATATGATCATCCAGAACGTCGCTGCGGATGAAACTACAGATTTCACTTTTACCGTTCCCAGAACAGATTATGAAAGTGCAAAAACCATTTTGGAAAAAGTGTCATCAGAACTCGGTGCCAGAGGTGTCACCGGGGATAACACCATTGCCAAGGTTTCCATCGTCGGGGTGGGTATGCGTTCACATACAGGTGTTGCAGACCTGATGTTTGCGACATTAGCAGAAGAGGGTATCAATATACGGATGATCTCAACCTCAGAGATCAAAGTTTCAGTGGTTATTGATGACAAGTATGCCGAACTGGCTGTCCGTGCATTGCACAAAGCCTTCGAGCTTGATCAGAAACAATAAAAAAGCTGTTTTTTTCAAAAATATTGGTTATCTTTACTATGGGGCGAAGGCTTCACGGATGAGCCGTAAGGCTAAATATAATAATCAAGGAGATGACAAAGTGCTTATATTAACTAGACGTACAGGTGAGACGTTAAATATCGGAGATAATATCCAGGTGACTGTTTTGGGGATTAAGGGAAATCAGGTGCGAATAGGAATCGAGGCACCAAAAGATGTCCCTGTGCACCGAGAGGAAATCTACGAAAAAATTAAACATGAAGACTTTGATGATGGAGACTGACAGTTGGCCTTAGAGTCTGTTAGAATCCGGCTTCAAATTTCTTCGGAGAGGTGGCCGAGCGGCTGAAGGCGCTCCCCTGCTAAGGGAGTATGGGCTTTAACTCCCATCGAGGGTTCGAATCCCTCCTTCTCCGCCAAATTATTAAAAAAGGCTAACCGCATGGTTAGCCTTTTTTATGATGCAAAGAAATATGATGTCTATTTTAATTAGCTAATTGAAAGATTCAAAATTTGCCCCCCCTATCAGCTTTTATTCAAACAAATTTGAATTGTTCACAAAAGCTAGAAAATTATTCTGGCATCCATAAATACAGATCATTCGAGATGAGCAACTTTAAATATCGACTGCAACATATTGATATTATAGCTATATTACAGTTTGATTAAAATATAGGCAATTTAATGTAATGTCTCAGGCTTGTTGTCTTCCGGGTGATTTTTGATGCGATATACACAAACTTATCCACAACTTCTGTGGAAAAGTTTTTACCGATAATTTTGTAAAAAAGCCGATAAAAATGGTTGATTCATCGTCTAACAACCCCGATAATACGCAACCTCAAAGCGCCCGTAGCTCAGCTGGATAGAGTACCTGGCTACGAACCAGGCGGTCGGGCGTTCGAATCGCTCCGGGCGCGCCATACATTAAGCAGTAAAATCAAGCGGTTATCGGATTATTCCGGTAGCCGTTTTTTGCTTCAGCATGACCAGTGCCGGACTTTTGCCGGACTTTTCAGCGCATACCTTATTTACTGCCTCTATCAGTTCCTCCAGCTCCGGGGCAGAGTAGTGCGTCGTAATGTCGCCATTCTTATGTCCAAGCAAGACTTTTCGTGTCTCAAGCGGTACACCCGCAGCTCTCAGACGACGACCGAAGGTATGCTTCAGATCATGAACTCTGACCTGGCGCAGCCCAACAGCCATTCTGGCACGCTTCCATGCACTGTTATTAATGGTCTGTACCGCGTGGTCCGTGTATGTGAAAACATGTTCAGGGTGTATTCCACGCAACTCATCAATAACAGACTTGGCAACCCGGTTCAGAACGACCAGACGATCTTCCGTGTTCTTTACCTTGTCGCCCGGGATGATGAAGACCGAAAGATCTAATTCCGGTACATCAACTTCCCAGTCCCATCGAAGTTGACAGACTTCCTGTTCCCGACAGCCCG
>JAYEGM010000017.1:0-53282 GCA_034659075.1 Pseudomonadota bacterium | reverse complement strand
TGGGGCAATGATTTAAAGGTTTCAAGTTTCAAGTTTCAAGTTTCAAGTTTCAAGTTTCAAGTTTCAAGACGAAAGACGAAAGACGAAAGACGAAAGACGAAAGACGAAAGACAACCCTGTTACGACCCTGAGAGTCCTTAGTCCTTGCCCAAGATCTACTGGTGGTACTTTCTACTAAGCGTATGCACCGCCTCAATCAAAGCGGCGGCATGGTCCGGGTTGATTTCTGGATGTATGCCGTGACCGAGGTTGAAGACGTGGCCATTGCCTTTGCCGAAGCTGGCGAGGGTCTTGCCGACTTCCTCGCGAATCCTGTCTGGCGAGGCATATAGTACACAGGGGTCAATATTACCCTGCAGGGCAACGCGATCGCCGACTCTTGCCCGGGCATCTGACAGATCGGTAGTCCAGTCCAGGCCCAATGCATCACAGCCACTGTCAGCCATGGCTTCCAGCCATTGTCCGCCACCTTTGGTGAACAGCACTGCTGGCACATCCCGGGTCGCTGGATCAGATTTCAATTGACTGACGATGTTAGTCATATAGGATAAAGAGAATTCACGATAGGCAGCAGGGGATAATGATCCGCCCCAGGTATCGAAGATCATGACGGCCTGCGCACCTGCGGTGATTTGTGCTGAAAGGTAGACGCTAACGCTTTCGGCAAGAATTTTCAGTATTTTGTGCAACAGATCTGGACGATTGAACATCATCGCTTTGACCTTTGAAAAAGTTTTGCTGCTGCCGCCTTCTACCATGTAGGTGGCAAGCGTCCAGGGACTGCCGGAGAAACCAATTAGCGGTACGCGGCCATCCAGCTCATGATGTATCAGTGATACCGCATCGGTCACATAGCGCAGTTCACCACCGGGGTCGGGTACCGCCAGGTTGTTGATGGCGGCTTCATCGGTGATCGGATGTTTGAAGCGCGGGCCTTCACCCTCTTCAAAGTACAGACCCAGGCCCATTGCATCGGGGATGGTCAAAATATCTGAAAACAGGATTGCGGCATCCAGCGGAAAGCGTTCCAGCGGCTGCAGGGTGACTTCGCAGGCCAGTTCCGGGTTCTGGCACAGCGACATAAAATCGCCGGCCTTGCTGCGCGTAGCACGATATTCAGGCAGATAACGGCCGGCCTGTCGCATCATCCAGACCGGGGTTACATCGACGGGTTCGCGGCGCAGGGCACGCAAAAAACGGTCATTCTTAAGTATTGGCATGATGCTTCATCTCTTAAAATCGGGTTAGCGCGGAAGATTGCTGTGTCCCATCAGGAATTCATCAACCGCTCTTGCAGCCTGACGGCCTTCGCGTATGGCCCACACCACCAGCGACTGGCCGCGGCGCATGTCTCCGGCGGCGAATACCCTGTCGACCGAGGTCTGGTAATTGTCTGTGCCGGCACTGATATTGCCGCGATTGTCCTGCACCAGTCCCAGTTCTTCAAGCATGCCCTGATGGACCGGGTGGACGAAACCCATAGCGATGAATACACGGTCTGCTTTGAGTTCAAATTCTGTACCGGCAATTTCTGACATCTGCCACTGACCGTTAACGTCCTGTTTCCACTCAACCTTGATGCAGTCTACGCCTGCCAGTTTTCCATTTTTACCTTTAAAGCGTTTAGTCGCGACACTCCACATACGTTCACAGCCTTCTTCCTGTGAACTGGACGTGCGCAGTTTATTCGGCCAGTCGGGCCAGGTGAGGGCCTTGTTTTCTTTCTCCGGCGGCATCGGCATGATTTCGAGCTGGGTGACAGATTTTGCACCCTGCCGGTTGGAGGTACCGATGCAATCGGAACCGGTATCGCCACCGCCGATAACGACGACATCAAGGTCGGTCGCAAGAATAGCCTCTGCGGCAGCGATTTCGTCACCGGCCACACGCTTATTGGATTGCGCAAGGAAATCCATGGCGAAATAAACACCATCCAGTTCTCTGCCCTCAATTGCCAGATCACGGGGGTCTTCGGAGCCGCCGGTTAACACTGTGGCATCAAACTCGGTAAGCAGCTGGCGGGCAGGAATATCAACACCGATGTGGGTATTGGTTTTGAATTCAATTCCTTCCGCCATCATCTGGCTCATACGCCGGTCAATCAGCGATTTGCTGAACTTGAAATCCGGTATGCCATAACGCAGCAGACCGCCGATACGGTCATTTTTCTCAAATAGAGTCACATCATGACCGGCACGGGCCAGCTGCTGGGCTGCAGCCAGACCGGAAGGGCCTGAACCGACGACGGCAACTTTTTTGCCACTGCGGTGGTTGACAATCTGCGGTTTTATCCAGCCCTGCTGCCAGGCATTGTCGACAATGGCGCATTCAATCGTTTTTATCGTTACCGGTACATCATCAATATTCAGGGTGCAGGCGGCCTCGCAGGGGGCGGGGCAGATGCGACCGGTAAATTCAGGAAAATTATTGGTCGAATGCAGCACTTCTATAGCACTGCGCATATCGTCTTTGTAGACCAGGTCATTCCAGTCCGGGATGATGTTGTTGACCGGGCAGCCCTGATGGCAGAAGGGGATTCCGCAATCCATACAGCGTGCACCCTGCTGCTGCAATACGTCTTGCTGCAGTGGAATAACAAATTCATCATATTTAGCCAGGCGGTCGGCGACCGGCGCATAGCTGCGTTCCTGTCTTTGGAATTCAATGAACCCTGTAGGTTTACCCATTACTCATCTCCAATATTCTGTTCCTGTACCGTCTGTGTTGCTGGTTTTGTTCAGGCTGTTTTAGTTTGCTGCTGCATACTGATTTCCTGCAGAGCGCGACGGTATTCAACCGGCATGATCTTGACGAAACGGGGTAGATATTCCGACCAGTTTTCAAGGATTTCACGGGCACGGTTGCTGTTCGTGTAATGTAAATGCTGTTGGATCAACTGCTGTAAACGGATGGCGTCAAAACGTGTCATATCATGGCTGACATCTACCAGCCCATGTATTTCCAGGTCACCACCCTGATGCTCAAGGGCCTCCATTGCATCATCTTCTGCGGGAATCGCTTCCAGCTCAACCTGAGCCATGTTGCAGCGGGATTCAAAATCACCCTCCGTATCCAGCACATAGGCTATGCCGCCGCTCATACCTGCAGCAAAGTTGCGGCCGGTAGAACCCAGTACCACCACGATGCCGCCAGTCATGTATTCACAACCGTGGTCACCAACAGCTTCTACTACAGCCGTGGCACCGGAGTTGCGCACCGCGAATCGTTCGCCGGCAACGCCGTTGAAATAACATTCACCTTCGATGGCACCGTACATGACTGTGTTGCCGACAATGATATTCTCCTCGGCCACGATCGGTGAATCTGCAGGCGGATAAATGATTATACGGCCGCCACTGAGTCCTTTGCCGACGTAGTCATTTCCTTCTCCCGAAAGCTCCAGAGTCACACCACGAGCGAGAAAGGCGCCAAGGCTCTGGCCAGATGTGCCTTTAGCGTGGATATGTATGCAGTCATCTGGCAGACCCTGCATACCATATTTTTGCGCAACCTGACCGGACAGCATAGTGCCAAAGCTGCGATTGTAGTTATGGATATCGATTTCAATATTGACGCATTCGCCATTATTCAAGGCGGGCTGTGCCTGCGCGATCAGGGTGTTGTCGATGACCTTGTCCAGACCGTGATCCTGAGCAGTAGTATTGTAAATATCTTCAGGCGATGCGGCTTCCGGCTTTTGCAGCAGGCGTGAATAATCGAGCCCTTCTGCTTTCCAGTGGTCAATCGCCTTGCGCATGTTCAACCGATCCATCTGGCCGATCATCTCATCAAATTTGCGGTAACCCATCTGTGCCATTAGCTGGCGTATTTCTTCAGCAACGAAGAAGAAGTAGTTGACCACGTGTTCGGGTTTGCCGGTAAAGCGTTTGCGCAGTTCAGGATCCTGCGTGGCGACCCCCACCGGGCAGGTATTGAGATGACATTTTCGCATCATGACGCAGCCTTCGACAATTAGCGGCGCCGTGGCAAAACCGAATTCATCGGCACCCAGTAGCGCGCCGATAACGACGTCACGGCCTGTGCGCATACCACCATCGACTTGAACAGAGATACGGCTACGCAGGTTGTTGATCACAAGGGTCTGATGGGTTTCAGCCAGGCCAATTTCCCACGGGCTGCCGGCATGTTTAATCGAAGTCAGTGGGCTGGCCCCGGTGCCGCCGTCGTAACCGGCGATGGTGACATGGTCAGCATGCGCCTTGGAGACACCGGCAGCGACTGTGCCGACACCCACCTCTGATACCAGCTTGACGCTGATGCGCGCTGCAGGGTTGACGTTCTTAAGGTCAAAGATAAGCTGTGCAAGGTCTTCAATGGAATAGATGTCGTGATGCGGCGGCGGTGAAATCAGGCCAACACCCTGTGTCGAATGGCGTACTCGAGCAATTTCTGCATTGACTTTATGACCGGGCAGCTGTCCGCCTTCCCCGGGCTTCGCGCCCTGTGCCATCTTGATCTGTATGTCATCAGCATTGACCAGGTATTCTGTGGTGACGCCAAAGCGGCCGGAAGCGACCTGTTTGATCGCTGAACGGGCCGAATCACCATTTTTCATCGGCTGGAAGCGCTTGCTTTCTTCACCGCCTTCACCGGTATTCGATTTGCCGCCTATACGGTTCATGGCGATGGCAAGTGTAGAGTGCGCCTCATAAGAGATAGAACCGTAGGACATGGCACCGGTGGCAAAGCGTTTGACTATCTCTTTGGCCGGCTCAACTTCATCCAGCGGGATGGGCTGGCCTGTTGTGTCTATTTCAAATAGCCCTCGCAAGGTCTTTAAATCCTCGCTCTGCTCATCGATTAAACGGGAGAACTCAGAAAAGCTCGAGGCATCATTGGCACGCGTGGCATGCTGCAGTTTAGCGATAGTATCGGGTGTCCATATATGACTTTCACCTCGCAGACGAAAGGCATAATCACCGCC
Organism: Pseudomonadota bacterium; assembly: GCA_034659075.1. Taxonomy (GTDB): domain Bacteria; phylum Pseudomonadota; class Gammaproteobacteria; order BMS3Bbin11; family BMS3Bbin11; genus BMS3Bbin11. Next base: position 48,337 of record JAYEGM010000017.1, on the reverse strand, counting down.
GGCATCCAGATGCCTGCGGTAGATTTCCCTGTTGCCAAAAGCGTTTTCGTGCCAGTCAACGGCAGAGCGGGCGATAGCCTCCAGGCCGACACCTTCGATAGTGCTGGTAGTGCCGGTGAAATATTTCTCGACAAAGTCTGAGGACAGGCCGACGGCATCAAATATCTGGGCGCCGCAGTATGACTGATAGGTGGATATACCCATCTTTGACATGACCTTCTTCAGGCCTTTACCCAGTGCTTTGATGTAACGCTTGTTCGCTTCTTTAAATTCCAGGCCATCCAGTTGTTCAGGCGTCATGCTGTGCAGTGTCTCAATCGCCAGATACGGATTAATAGCTTCGGCACCATAGCCGGCCAATGTGGCGAAATGATGTACTTCTAGAGCAGCACCAGTCTCAACTACCAGGCCGGAGCTGGTGCGCAATCCACTGCGAATCAGATGGTGATGTACGGCAGAGGTGGCCAGCAGGGCAGGGATGGCTACATTATCGGCATCCACGTTACGGTCAGAAAGGATCAGAATATTATTACCATCATTGACCGATTCTTCGGCCTTTTTGCACAGGTCTTCGATAGCCTGCTGCATGCCATTGGCGCCGGCGGTAGCGGCATAGCAGATATCCAGCGTGACAGTTCGAAAGGCACCGTCACTGGCGTCTTCGATGTGTCGTATGGCTTCCAGGTCCGCATTGCTTAATACCGGCTGAGAGACTTCCAGCCGCATATGCGTACCGGCTTCATGCAGTCCCAGCAAGTTGGGGCGCGGTCCGACCAGTGATACCAGTGACATGACGATTTCTTCACGTATCGGGTCGATAGGCGGGTTGGTCACCTGGGCAAAATTCTGCTGAAAGAAATTGGCCAGCGGCTTGGCACGGCTGGATAATACGGCAGGTGGGTTGTCAGCACCCATAGAGCCGGTTGCTTCCTGGCCGGTGATGGCCATCGGCGTCAGCAGAAACTTAATATCCTCCTGTGTGTAGCCAAAGGCCTGCTGGCGGTCCAGCAGGGTCTCGGTATCCGGTTCCATCGGGCTTATATCGGTATTAAGCTTTTCCACTTCCAGCTGCGATTTATCCAGCCATTCCTGATACGGGTCAGCATTGCTGAGGCCGGACTTCAGTTCTTCGTCATCGATGATGCGGCCCTGTTCAAGGTCAATCAGGAACATCTTGCCGGGCTGCAGGCGCCATTTTTTGACGATCTTTTCCTCCGGGATATCGAGCACACCCATTTCAGAGGCCATCAGTACCAGATCGTCATCGGTAATCAGGTAACGGGCTGGCCGCAAGCCATTGCGGTCCAGCGTTGCGCCGATCTGGCGGCCATCGGTGAAGGCTACTGCTGCTGGTCCGTCCCAGGGTTCCATCAGTGCGGCGTGATATTCATAAAAGGCACGGCGTTTGTCATCCATCAGGGGGTTGCCGGACCAGGCCTCGGGTATCAGCATCATCATCGCATGCGACATCGAATAACCGCCGAGTACCAGCAGCTCCAGGGCGTTATCGAAACAGGCCGAATCCGATTGATTGCCATCAATCAAGGGCCAGATTTTTTCCAGATCATCGCCGAATACTTCGGATGCCATGGTGTGGCGGCGTGCCGCCATCCAGTTGACATTACCGCGTACGGTATTGATCTCTCCGTTGTGAGCAATCATGCGGAACGGTTGTGCCAGGTCCCAGGTCGGGAAAGTATTGGTTGAGAAACGCTGATGTACCAGTGCCAGTGAGGATTCCATGCTTGTGTCATCGAGGTCTTTATAATATGAACCGACCTGATTAGCCAGCAGCATACCTTTATAGAGCAGCGTACGAGATGACATGGAGGCAATATAGAAGGCATCGCCGACCGGCATACCGGCATTGGCGATACTGTTTTCAACCTGCTTGCGGATGACAAACAGCTTACGCTCAAAGGCGTTCTGATCTTTGCAGTTATCGCCTTTAGCGATAAACAGCTGACGGATAACAGGTTCAGTCGGCAGTACAGTATGGCCGAGACCGGTATTGTCGACCGGGACATCACGCCAACCGAGCAATTCCTGGTCTTCCTGAAGGACAAAGGCTTCCAGGGTTTCGACACAGCTGGCCGCGGTCTCTTTATGCGGCGGTAAAAAGACCATGGCTACGCCGTAGCTGCCTTTGGCCGGTAACGTTATATCGATCTCTGCACAGGCACTGCGCAGGAAAGTATCCGGCAGCTGCATGAGAATCCCTGCTCCGTCGCCGGCCAGTTTATCGGCACCGACCGCGCCGCGATGGGTCAGATTCCGCAGAATTTCCAGGCCCTGTTCAATGATGCGGTGGCTTTTACGGCCTTTTATGTCCGCTACGAAGCCTACACCACAGCTATCGTGTTCATTTTTCGGGTCATAAAGCCCCTGGCGGGGCGGCAAGCTGCCTTGATACATGTTCAACCTCTGTCTTGTTCTTACAGCGGGGGCAAGTGGAGCAGCCCGGTACTGACCTTATTCTGGCCCGATTGTTACCGGGTCACAGCAAGATCTCTTTGCATGCTTGATGAGGATTACAGGGCAGGCAGGTCATTGTAGTAAGGAACAACACCCTGCTATTGACTCAATCTAGCAAATAGCCGACGGAAGATAGCGAAAATGAGGGATTTTTTCCAGTTTTTTAGAAAAGATTCATTCGCAGCAGCAATTATTTCCATCATTATGGGTATAGCGAAGCCCTAAATATTTAATCTGCCAGATATTTAGTGTTTTATCGTGTCCGTGTAACCAGTACAATCCACCGTTAGAAAATTTACTCTCAGTTATGAGCTCTTTGGCATAAAGCTATGAAAGTCGGTATTTTAAAAGAAAACGAAAAAGTTGAAGCACGTGTGGCGGCCACCCCAGATTCAGTCAGCCGCCTGCTCAAGCTGGGACTTGAAGTCACGGTCGAGAAGGATGCTGGTGTATTGTCGGGATTTCCTGATGATGTGTTCGAGGCAGCCGGCGCAACGGTTGCCAGCTGCAAAGATGTCTGTAGCGCAGATTTCATTTTCAGCATCAACTTGCCATCTGCCAAAGTATTAAAAGGCTTGAAGGCCGGGGCTATGCTGGTAACGCTGCCCGGTCTGTGTGAAGACGACGGAACTTTGAAAGCCCTGGCAGACAATAAAGTTGATGTACTTGCGCTGGAGCGCATTCCGAGAATCTCCCGAGCGCAGTCGATGGACGTGTTGTCCTCGCAGGCCAATATTGGGGGCTACCGTGCGGCACTTGAAGCGACAGTGCAGTACAAACGCTTCTTTCCCTTAATGATGACATCGGCAGGTTCTGCTAAACCTGCCAGGGTTATCATTCTCGGCGTCGGCGTCGCCGGCCTGCAGGCGATTGCAACAGCACGCCGGCTGGGTGCGCAGGTATGGGCCTATGATGTACGCCCGGAAACTAGAGAACAGGTAGAATCGCTGGGAGCAAAATTTATCGAGCTGGATCTCGGTGAAGAAGGCTCAGGTGAGGGCGGCTATGCCAAAGAGCTATCGAATGAAGCAAAAAAGAAACAACAGCAGATGCTCTCCGAAGAACTGCAGAAAGCCGATATACTGATATCCACTGCCGCCATTCCCTGCCGTCCTGCACCACGCCTGATACTGGAAGAAACCGTAAAAGGGATGCGTGTAGGCTCTGTCATCATTGACATGGCTGCTGCCACCGGCGGCAATTGTGAGCTTACAGAAGCCGGTGTGGTTGTCGTCAAATATGGCGTCACCATCGTCGGCCATACTAATTACCCCGGCATGGTTTCGGCAGATGCCAGCAGCTTTTTTGCCCGCAACCTGGTTAACCTGATGGAATTACTGGTAACTAAAGAGGACGGAAAACTGGTGCGGCCTGACTACATGGAAGACGAAGTAACCGAAGCCGCGCTGGTCGTCCATCAGGGCGAAGTACGGTTTTAAGCAGAAAATGAGTTATTTTTTTCGAATTTTTAGAATTTTTAGTATGGCCCTATTCCTGACCCTTATTCGAAGACCCGGCTTCAGCACCAGATTCAAAACCTCTGTGCTGTCCGTGTTCTCTGTGGTTAAAGCTTTTGATGCAACGGTTTACCCGAAAAGTGGAGTAACAATATGACAGAAACAATTGCAGCCAGCGGCATGTCACCTGCAGTAATCGCGCTATTCATTTTCGTGCTGGCCTGTTTTATCGGTTATTACGTCATCTGGGGCGTCACACCTTCTTTACACACGCCACTGATTTCGCTGACCAATGCCATATCGGGCATCATCATTGTCGGCGCAATACTGGTGACAGGCTCAGAAGGGGCTAGCTCACTGGAGCAGGGGCTGGGCTTTGTCGCCGTAATGCTGGCATCGATAAATATATTTGGTGGCTTTGCGGTTACCCAGCGCATGCTGTCGATGTTTCGCAAGAAAGAAAAGTAATCAGGAAGAGATAACAACATGTTGAATGCCAATACCCTCGCGATCGCCTATCTGATCTCTGCCTCGTTGTTTATCCTGGGCCTTAAAGGTTTAACTCATCCATCAACCGCCAGACGAGGTAATTATCTCGCCATGTTCGGTATGGGGCTGGCGATACTGGCGACCCTGTTCAACCCGGTGGTGCAGAATTATTCTCTCATTTTTGCCGGCCTGGCTATCGGAGCCGTAATTGGTATCGTTATTGCCCTTAAGATCGATATGAAAGCCATGCCGCAGCTGGTGGCCGCCTTCCATAGCCTGGTTGGCCTTACCGCCGTGCTGGTGGCAATAGGTACCTTTACAGAACACGTCGCCAGTGGTCTTGTTGACGGGGTCATGTTGGTGGAGCTCGGTGTCGGTTCGTTCATCGGAGCGATCACCTTCACCGGTTCATTGATTGCCTTTGGTAAATTGCAGGGCATACTCAGCGGCAACCCGATAGTCTTCAAAGGTCAGCATATGCTGAATCTTGTACTGGGTCTGGTGACATTAGTGCTGGTGATACAGTTTTCGCAGAACAGCAGTCTCACAACACTGCTACTGATTACAGCGATTGCCCTGGCGCTGGGTTTTCTGCTGATAATTCCAATTGGTGGCGCGGACATGCCAGTCGTAGTTTCGATGTTGAATTCCTATTCTGGCTGGGCAGCCGCTGCAACCGGCTTCACCCTGCAGAACAATGCACTGATCGTGACAGGTGCGCTGGTGGGGTTTTCCGGGGCTATCCTTTCTTTCATCATGTGTCGTGCGATGAACCGCTCTTTTATCAGTGTCATCCTCGGTGGCTTCGGCGGCTCGGATGACGAAGAATCCACAGCTATGCAGGCGGCCAATCAGGGCGTCAAAAGCGCCGCCGTGGAAGACCTCGCCTTTATGATCGAAAATGCCAATCGGCTGATCGTGGTACCGGGCTATGGCATGGCTGTTGCCCAGGCGCAGCATGCCCTGAAAGAATTGACGGATATCCTTGATGAAAAAGGCATAGAGATAAAGTTTGCTATCCATCCTGTCGCCGGCCGTATGCCGGGGCACATGAACGTCCTGCTGGCAGAGTCAGACATCCCCTATGACCACGTGGTAGAGATGGATGAAATCAATCCTGAATTCAGTACCACCGATGTGGCACTGGTCGTCGGCGCCAATGACGTCACCAACCCGGCCGCCAAAACCGACAAATCCAGTCCGATCTATGGCATGCCGATACTTGATGTAGAAAAGGCAAAATACATCTTTGTCATCAAACGCAGCATGCGTCCGGGCTATTCAGGAATTGAGAATATACTGTATTTCAGAGACAACTGCTCGATGGTGTTCGGGGATGCGAAAGAAGTCTGCGAGACACTGGTTACGGAGTTGAAAAATAGTTAGAAGAAGTTTCAAGCCACAAGTTTCAAGATTAAAACCTGAGAATTTTATATTCTGTATTCAATCCTGGTTTTGGGTTTATCTTGAAACTTCCGACTTGAAACTTTTTTCTTATTCGTGTCGATCAAACGTTCTGAACCCGCTGGACTGACAGAGTTCATCACGCTTCGCTTCTTCCAGATCTGAGTTAACCATCTCTGTAACCATTTCCTCGAAGGATATGCGGGGCTCCCAGCCCAGTTGTTCGCGTGATTTTGTCGGGTCGCCTAACAGTGTTTCGACTTCACAGGGGCGGTAGTAGCGGGGGTCTACTCTAACGATGACAGAGCCGGTAGCCGGACAGTTACCGGGCAGTTCATCCTTGCTGTTATCAAGTCCTTCGATAATACCGACTTCTTCGATGCCTTCGCCCTGCCAGCGTATAGCAATGCCCAGTTCTCTAGCCGATAGCTCAACAAATTCTCTAACGGAATGCTGGATACCGGAGGCAATGGCAAAATCTTCCGGTTTGTCCTGCTGCAGAATCAGCCATTGGGCTTCGACATAGTCTTTTGCATGGCCCCAGTCGCGTTTGGCATCCATGTTGCCGAGGTATAAGCAGTCCTGCATGCCGAGGATAATTCTTGCCAGGGCGCGAGTGATTTTGCGAGTAACGAAGGTTTCACCGCGCACTGGTGATTCATGATTGAACAGTATGCCATTACAGGCAAACATACCGTAGGCTTCACGATAATTGACGGTAATCCAGTAGGCATAAAGTTTGGCTACCGCATACGGCGAGCGGGGATAGAAGGGCGTCGTCTCCTTCTGCGGTATTTCAACCACCTTGCCAAACAGCTCAGAAGTAGAGGCCTGATAGAAACGGCAGCTTTCCTGTAGACCCAGCATGCGAATGGCTTCCAGTACACGCAAAGGGCCCAGCGCATCTGAATTAGCCGTGTATTCGGGCTCTTCAAAGGAAACGGCCACATGGCTTTGTGCTGCCAGGTTATAGACTTCATCCGGCTGAGTCTGCTGGATGATTCTGACCAGGCTGCTCGAATCAGTCATATCACCATAATGCAGGATAAATTTTTGCTCCGTCTCATGCGGGTCCTGATAAAGGTGATCAATGCGATCTGTATTGAACAAAGAGCTGCGGCGTTTGATACCGTGAACAATATAGCCTTTGTTCAACAGGAACTCTGCCAGGTAGGCCCCGTCCTGGCCGGTAATCCCTGTAATCAGTGCTGTTTTGCTCATATCAATATCTTTATTGGTTAGTATAGTCAGTCGAAAGTCGACCGATTCTAACAAATTCCTCGCTTTGATACCGCATGATACAGATCAATTTATTTTCTGCGGTGATGCGTATACTGGCATGCGGAAAATGAATCAGCAGTATGGAATAATCCTATGTTAATAAACCTTGAAGACCCGGCTAGAAAACCAGATCCAACAATGCCGCTGCTGCAGCTGGGCTTTCGACCTTTTTTTCTTTTGGCAGGAGTTTCTGCAGCTTTGCTGATCCTGGTCTGGGGTGTATTGTTTTCTGCCGGTGGTCCTGAGACGGCTTACGGCACCGTTTACTGGCATGGTCATGAAATGGTCTTTGGCTATACTATCGCCGTAATCGCCGGATTTTTATTGACTGCCGTAAAAAACTGGACTGGCAGGCAGACAGTAAACGGCGTTTCCCTGTTACTACTTTCATTGTTGTGGATAGCCGCCCGCCTGCTGCCATTTTTCCCTGAAACCATTCCTTACTGGCTGCTTGCAATTATCGACCTGTCGTTTTTACCCGTTGTTGCGGCAGCCATTTTGCCCTTGCTTGTGAAAACAAAGAACCACCGTAACCTGATCTTTGTCGGCATATTGGTAATGCTCAGTGCTGCAAATATTATCTTTCATCTTGGTGTGGCAGGCGTGCTGGTCTCTGGCCAATTTTATGGCCTGTATGCTGGCGTTTATATAATATTGCTATTAATCAGCATCATGGGTGGGCGTGTTATTCCATTTTTTATAGAGCGTGGCTTAGGTACAGGTTTTACGCGCAAGAGTTATCCCGCTATCGAAACGAGTGCCAGCCTGATGCTACTGTTACTCGGTATATTACATACAGCAGGCATGACAGGGATGTTAACCGTTGTCGTAGCATTTCTGGCAGCCGTACTGCATTTAATCCGCCTGTCCGGCTGGTATGCTAAAGGCATCTGGCAAGTTCCGTTACTGTGGGTGCTGGTGCTGGCCTATGGCTGGATTGTTGTTGGTCTTTTCCTGACGGCTCTGGCGATGGCGGGCGTATTTGGAATATCACTGGCATTGCATGCACTGACCATTGGCGGTATCGGCATATTGACGATGGGCATGATGGTCAGGGTGTCGATGGGACACAGTGGCAGAAAGCTGGCTGCACCCGGTTTGCTACCAGCGGCTTTTGCAACGCTTAATCTGGCCGCGCTTGTCAGGGTGTTCCTGCCATTATTGCTGCCGGCTGAGTACTATCCTCAGTTAGTGCTGATTTCGGCACTGGTCTGGGTGGCGGCATTTGCTGTTTTTATTTTCTGGATGTCGCCGGTTTATTTTTCTCCTCGGGCAGATGGGCGACCGGGGTGATGGGCTTTCTTCATGGGTATCGTTTATTTTTATTCAATTTCCAGAAATGATATGACTTTGTCGTACTTCATAGGCGAGTAGCCATCATCTACAGCGTTGTGTCTCGTGGAAAGGGTTAGCCATTCCCTGCGAAACATGCCTTGCAGCTACTGGCTAATCGCCACGCTGATATCTACATATAGATCGTTTCACTACACTGGCGAGTTTCACATACCATCCAGTCGAGCATCGCAGGTAAGCCGAAGACAAGCATACGGGTGCCTGTACGAGCCAGGGAATAACTCTACATTCATAAAATAATCATAAGATTGAGAGTAATTACCCGTACTGGTACCCTCTACCAATACTATGGTCAAAGAAAACGAAAATGAAAAACCACAACTACGGCTAACCCTGTTTACCGACTATATATGCCCATTTTGTTATATCGGCGACCTGCGTCTGAAGCGATTAAGAAAACACTACGATGTACTGGTAAATTTCCGTTTTATCGAAATTCATCCTGAGACTCCAGAGCAGGGAACCACTGTCGATACACTGAATTATTCTGATGAAAAGTGGCAGGGAATGATGGATGGCTTAATGGAGATGGCGGAAGATGAAGGGATAGAGCTGGCACCTGTACGCTTACTTGCCAATTCTCGCCGTGCCTTAATGCTTGCAGAGGCCGTAAAAAAAGAAGGTCGTGATATTTTCTATAAGCTCAATCAGGCTTTGTACGAGGAATATTTTGTAGTAGGGAGGAATATCGGTGATGTTGAGGTATTAAAAGGTATTGCAGAAAGCTGTGGTGTCAGTAAGGCGGTAGTAAATAGCGCCTGGAGCGACCCTGAAATAGAAGGCACACTGAAGTTGAATATGCAGATGGCAGTAAAAGCAGGCGTGGCAGGCACGCCGACATTTTTTATCGGCCAGCAGCGCTTAACCGGCGCAGTCTCTGTTGCCAGCCTGCGGCAGGCGGCAGAAATTGCTGTAACTGACCGGCATAATACAAATGAATAAAACTGTAAAAAATATTATACTGTTCATTGGTTTTCCGATATTGATCGCAGGCAATGCATACTTCTATTTTGTAGAGAAATCGAAGCAACTTCCTGAAATAGAATTGACCCTGATTAATGGCGAGAAGTTAAATTTGAGTGCGTTAACGGGAAAACCTGCGCTGATAAATTTCTGGGCTACAACATGCGTACCATGTAGAAAAGAAATGCCTGACCTGTCGCAGTTGTATAAAGATTTTTCTGCCAGAGATGTAGGCGTGATAGGCATTGCCATGGCATACGACAGGCCTGACCAGGTGATAGCATTTCAGCAGGAGTATAAAATACCCTATACACTGGCGCTGGATATAGATTCTACTGCTGCTAAGGCATTTAATGTACAGACAATCCCTGAGACGATTCTTGTTTCTCCCCGCGGACAGATTGTCTATCGCCATAGTGGAGCGATCAATATGGAAAGTATGCAAAAAAGAATCGCAGCTATGCTGCCGGATGAGAGGACTTAAATCGTGTTGTGGATCAAGGCATTCCATATATTTTTCATGGTTAGCTGGTTTGCCGGCTTGTTTTATCTGCCGAGGCTATTTGTACATCATGCAATGACAAAAGATAACGCGACAAGCGAACGCTTAAAGATAATGGAGCGCAAGCTTTTTTTCTTTGTAACTCCCCTGGCCATTCTGACAATTGTCTTTGGTTCATGGTTGTGGCTGGGCTATGGTTTCAGTGGCACCTGGCTGACGATAAAAATCGTACTGGTTTGTTTGCTTGTCATCTATCATGTTATCTGTGGCATCTTCATGGTTGACTTTCGTGATGATAAAAATATTCGTAGCGATGTCTTCTATCGCTGGTTTAATGAGATGCCTACACTACTATTACTTGGGATTGTCTTTCTGACAGTGATCAAGCAACCTGTCTAAACAAATCAAAATGAAAACTGAACAGGAATTACTTGCACGAAAATTGCGGTTCTGATGAAGTTTGTGAAAAAAATAAAATTGATTTATATGATTTAGTTTCAAGTTTCAAGACGAAAGAAAACCCCTCTATACGTCCCTGGTCTATCGTCCCCCAGTAAACCCAAGCTGCCGCCAGGCCTCGTAGCTGACTATTGCTGCCGCGTTTGACAGGTTCAAGCTACGATTATTTGATTGCATGGGGATCCGTATTTTATTGCCCGGGGACAGGCGCTGATGTACAGACTCAGGTAAGCCGGTGGTTTCTGAGCCGAAGAGCAGGACATCATCTTTTTGATAATCAATCTGGTCATGGCGGTAACTGCCCCTGGTTGTGCAGGCCAGGATCCTTTGGCCATCGACTGCCTTTAAAAATTCTTCGTAGTTGCGGTGCACAGAGACATACGCTAAATCATGATAATCCAGCCCGGCACGTTTTAGCTGCTTATCTTCTAATGCGAAGCCCAGGGGTTCAATAAGATGCAGGCTACAGCCGTTGTTGGCGCATAAGCGAATGATATTGCCGGTATTGGGTGCAATGCGGGGCTCGTAGAGGGCAATGTGAAGCATTGAAAAAAGTGTTACGTTTTACGTATTACGGAAGAAATAAAATGCCGGGTTGATCTTATTCATGTTTGGGATCACGATGCAGCAAGTTTTGTACGGCTTTTAGTGCGGGTAAATCACGGTATAGAACATTATAGACCTGCTCGGTGATGGGCATGGGGACGTCCAGTTTACGTGATAATTCCCAGGTCGCCGCTGCAGACTGAACCCCTTCAACTTCCTGTCCGATCTCATCAATGATTTCCTGCAGGGTACCGCCTTTGCCCAGGCCAAGACCGACACGTCGGTTGCGGGATTGATCATCCGTACAGGTCAAAACCAGGTCGCCGAGCCCTGCCAGGCCCATGAAGGTTTCTATTTGCCCTCCAGATTTCACGCCAAGACGTGTGATTTCAGCCAGTCCACGAGTAATCAGGGCGGCGCGTGCATTGGCTCCGAAACCCAGCCCATCACTTATCCCTGCTGCGATGGCCATGACATTCTTTAATGCACCGCCAATCTGGACACCAATTAAATCTTCCTGTGTGTAGGCACGAAACTGATGATGATGTAGCCAGGAGGAGACTTCGGCAGCGGTTTCATTATCACTGGAGGCGACGGTAACAGCCGTAGGCATGCCGCGCGCTACTTCACCCGCAAAAGACGGTCCGGAAATAACTGCTGTTTTTATATCTGCCGGTAGTTCTTCATTGGCGATGTCACTCATCAGCAGGCTGCTATCCTTCTCCAGCCCCTTGGTCCCCCACGCTATAAGCGCTGGAGGCGATGGTAGTTGCAGTAATGATCGTAAAACCTGTCGAAAGGCATGACTGGGGACAACGACAAGAAAATTACTGCATGTTGATGGCAGCTCAGAAATATCTATCAGTACTTCTAGCGAATCAGGGAAGGCCAGTCCTGGCAAAAAATGCTCATTGCTGCGATCGGCAGCAAGGGCTTTCATCTGTTCGAAGTCATGGCCCCAGAGATAGGCTTTGCGTCCACCCTTTGCAATGTGCATGGCCAGTGCGGTTCCCCAGGAGCCAGCACCGATAATTGCTACGGGTGATTTGGCAGCGGTAGCAGTCATTGTTTTGTTCGAGATGTCCTTCCCTTTAAGCTAGTTGGGTTTTTGTCCAGACTGCTGGGCCATCATTTTCTGGTGGAAAAGGGCTTCGAAGTTGATCGGGTTTATCAGCAATTGCGGGAAGCCGCCCTTGCCTACCAGGTCAGAGATGGCTTCCCTGATAAATGGCAGCAAAATATTCGGGCAGGCAATCTCCAGCACCATAGGGAGTTCCTGATCGGCACCGGTTACTTCAAATAATCCACCCTGCTGCACTTCACACAGGAAGAAATTATTTTCTACACCCTTTGCGGTAACTGTTATGGTTAGAACAACCTCATACAGGTCGTCGGTATCCAGCTTGCTGTGGCTGATGTTCATCTGTACGTCTAACTCAGGAGCCTGCTCATTGAGAAAAACCTGCGGGCTTCGCGGGGATTCAAAAGATATATCTTTGACGTAAACTTTTTTCAGATTAAAACTAATTTCGGTTTGTTCGCTCATATTATTCCAGGTGATATCGTTTAAAAGCCAGCGTCGTATTCTCTGTTATCTGTAGCCTAAAGTCCAAATCTCAGGTCAGAGAATTATTAATTAGTGCTGGGCAAGTAATGAATCGAGAGTCTCATTGTGATCAAGCTGAACCATATCTGTGTAGCCGCCTATATGCTCGTCGTTGATGAATATTTGCGGTACTGTAGTCCCGCCGTGGCTTTCTTCGACCATGTGATCGCGCAGGGACGGGTCGTCATCGACAAAAATCTTTTCTATTTCCTGGCCCTTATTCGTCAGCAGCCGGATTGCCATAATGCAGTATGGGCAGAACCGGGTGCAATACATGCGTACTCTGGCCATTTAGGTTCCCTAGCTTTCCAGTGGGAGTTTTTCTTTCTGCCAGGCCAGAATTCCACCCGTCAAATTATAAACGCGATTGAAGCCTTTTTTCTTCAGCTTGCTGGCCGCACTAATAGAGCGGTTGCCTGATCTGCAGTAGACAATGATCGGCTTGTCTGTAAATTTGTCCAGTTGCGTTGAGTTTTTTTCAAAGCTTGAAAGGGGTACCTTATAGGCGCCATTGATAACCCCGTCTGTAATTTCCTTTGCTTCACGAACATCGACGAAAATAGCATCATTGTGATTGGACAGAGAAACGGCATCAAATACCGTTGCTGTTTCTATGCCACTCATGCGCATGCGTATTGGTTCAAAAAGCAGCATGAATATGACGAAGCAAATCCCGGCTATCAGGACCCAGTTTTGTGCAATAAATTCCATACGTAATAGATTCTAAAGGTTGTTTAATGGCCTGATTTTGTCAGGTGGAGATAAAAAGGAGAGTCTACTCTTAACAATAGTGCCGTGGCGAGTCTATTTGCCTTGAAAATTTGTTTTTATTTGCTCTACAGTACTACTTTGTCGGGTTGTTGCAGAAGGCTTCCTGCATGGCTTCGATCAGGTGCAGAATATTTTCTTCTCCGATACGGTAGTAGACTTTATTAGCATCCTTGCGCGAGACCAGGATGTGTTTGTCGCGTAGAATTGACAGGTGCTGCGATATATTACTTTGGGAGGTGCCGACACGTTCCACCAGGTCCTGAACACTAATTTCATGTTTTTCATCCAGGGTGGTGCCGAGTATACAGAGTATTTTCAGGCGGAGAGGATGGGCGATTGCTTTTAATGCACGAGACGCAATATCAATGTCTTCATCATTCTGAATTATCATGTCATCATATGTTGATTTATCATTCATAAAAATTTTTTCTCGTTCAATAGATTTTCAGGTGCCCGTGATGGTGACATTCGTACAACATTACAATATTAACATATAATTATAGAGCAATTTTAGTCTGATGCGAATCTTTTTGGCCCCAATTCCGTTTTCAGTCCTTATTTTTTTACTGTTATTAGCCAGTTTGTCACTTTTTCCGATATCTCTGCCAGCAGAGGAAGGCGAAGTGATAGAGAAAAGGGCAGAACTAGCAGAACTAAAGAAAAGAATAGCCGCATTACAGGCATTAATACAGGAGAGGCAATCAAAACTTCAAAATGAGGATGCGGTCCTGAAGGATGTCGATCTGCGGATCGGCAGAATCAATAGTAATTTACGTGACCTGGATAGGCAGAAACAGGGTTTACAAAGTGAACTGTCGGAATTACAGAATAAAAAGGCCGCAACAGTGGCCAGTCTGCAAGCAGAGCAACAGATACTTTCACAGCAACTGAGGTCTGCCTATGTAAGTGGCCATGAAGAATATATTAAATTAATCATGAACCAGCAGGATCCTGCTGTCGTTTCACGCATGCTGGTCTATTATCGCTACCTGACTGGCAGTCGTGTCCGGACGATCAACAGGATAAATCAGCATCTTGATCAGTTAAAGATACTGGAGTCCGGTATTCAGACGCGTTCAATAGAGCTAAAGCGTTTGATTAATCAACAGCGTGAACGCTGGCGTAGCCTGAAACTTGCCCATCTCGAACAGGAAAAAGCGGTGCTCGCCTTACGAAAAGAGCTTGTGGGAAATCAGCAGAAAATTGAACGTATGCATAATGATGAGCAGGAACTGCTGAGCCTGATCGAAAAATTAAGAGATATCATCGATGAATTGCTGGATGAAGAAAGAACCGGAACCAGTTTCGAAGAGCTGCGTGGGAGGCTGAAGTTACCAGTGGAAGCGAAGGTGGCCGTCCACTTTGGTAGCCGCCGGCAAATTGGCAACATGCGATGGAAAGGCATCATCCTGGCAGGCGAGCTGGGCAGCGATATCCATGCCGTGTACGATGGCCGGGTGGTTTATGCTGACTGGATGCGCGGTTTTGGGCTATTATTGATCATCGATCACGGTGACTCATATTTGAGTTTGTATGGGCATAATGAGTCAATACTCGTCGAAGAAGGCGACTGGGTGGCTACTGGCCAGACAGTTGCAAGCATGGGAAAAAGTGGTGGAAGCAGTAAGCCGGGCCTATACTTCGGTATCCGCTATAAGGGGACACCGCAGAACCCCCTGCACTGGACCAGACGCTGAAACAAGACAGTTGAATTGTGGATAAATGCGTACATATTATAAAGATGAATTGATATGATGTTATCTGACGTGATCAGAAGCAGAATCTCAGCTGTGTATTAATGATCAGACATACTACGAGATGGTCGTATTACGATAAGTAAATACTGGAGAGAGGAATGACAGAGAAAAGACGTGTAGCTGTAGTATTTGTCCTGGGATTGGCCCTGGGAGTGGGCATGACGATATACAGTTCAGTGTTCGCCGGCAATGATAAACAATCTGCCGCATCCCCGCTACCTCTGGAAGAACTGCGGGCATTCACCGAGGTGTTCGGCAAGGTGAAATCTGATTATGTCGAACCAGTCAAGGACAAGGATTTGCTGGAATATGCGATAAAGGGCATGTTGTCAGGTCTGGATCCTCATTCTTCGTATCTTAATCGCGAAGAATTCAAAGAAATGCGCATTGGTACAGATGGAAAATTTGGCGGCCTGGGTATCGAGGTCACCATGGAAAATGGTTTCGTCAAAGTTATTTCGCCGATAGATGATACCCCTGCACAGCGTGCTGGTATTCATGCCGGAGATGTCATCGTTCGACTGGATGATACCCCGGTCAAGGGTATGACGCTGTCCGAAGCCGTAAAGATTATGCGCGGCGATCCTGGTACAGACATTCTGCTGACAATAATTCGTGAAGGTGAAGACGGTCCACTCAAGATCACAATCAAACGCGATATTATCCGCATTAAGAGTATTCGAGGCAGAACTCTGGAACCCGGCTATGGTTATATCCGCATCAGTCAGTTTCAATCTGCAACAGGCACCAGCATGCGCAAGATGCTTAGCGACCTTAAGAAAGAAAATGGTGGCGAGTTGAAGGGTCTGGTGCTTGACCTGCGCAACAATCCGGGTGGTGTGCTGAATGCCTCGGTCTCTGTTGCAGATGCCTTCGTCAGCAAAGGTAAAATCGTCTATACCGAAGGACGGGTAAAAGATTCTCTGTTGACTTTTAATGCTTCACCCAATGACCTTCTTAAAGGATCGCCAATCGTCGTGCTGGTGAATGGCGGCTCAGCGTCGGCCTCAGAAATTGTGGCAGGGGCATTACAGGACCACCACCGTGCCATTATCATGGGTACCAAAACATTTGGCAAAGGCTCTGTTCAGACTATCATGCCGATGAATAATGGTGCGGCACTCAAAATTACTACGGCGCGCTATTTTACGCCCTCTGGTCGCTCAATACAGGCTGAAGGGATTGAGCCTGATATAAAGGTAGAGCAACTTAAAATCAGTAAGGCAGAAGAAGGAAGCGTGCAGCGCCTACGTGAGGCTGACCTGCGTGACCACCTTGAAAATGGCGATGGCAAAAAGAAAGAGAAAAAATCAGATAAAGATGCCAGCTCAGAAAGCAGCAAGGATAAAGATAAAAAGAGTGATGAAAAGGACAGCCACAAAGATGACTACCAACTGAATGAAGCGTTGAACCTGCTGAAGGGTGTCAATATTGCCAGGCAGCTTAAATAAGCTGCAGAAGAGGAAGCATGAAAAAGGTACTGGTTCCTCTGGCGGCAGGCTTTGAAGAGCTTGAAGCCGTGACTATTATTGATCTACTGCGCCGGGCAAATATCGGGGTTACCGTTGCAGGTCTGGATGAAGGGCTTATCACCGGCAGTCGGGGTACGCGCATCATGCCCGATGAAATCCTCAATGTGAGTTCCTCGTTGGACTATGACATGATAGTTCTACCTGGGGGTCTGCCCGGTGCAGATAATCTCAATAGTGATGGTCGAATACATGATATTCTCAAGCAGATGGCAGATGGCGGGCGATACATCGCCGGAATATGTGCCGCACCGAAAGTCCTGGCTGCAGCGGGCTTGCTGGATAATAAAGAAGTGACATCATTTCCCGGCGCACTGTCAGATACCGCTGCTGAAGGGATGCGTCATACGGGAATGGCAATAGTCATAGATGGTAATGTCATTACTTCAAGAGGCCCCGGCACGGCAATGGATTTTAGTTTAGAATTAATTCAGCTGCTTGCTGGAGCAGAAACACGGCAGCAGGTAGAGCAAGGCCTTCAACGCTAGGTCCCCTCGCCAGCTGAGCCTGGCACCCAAATAAACAACAAAAAGGAGATCCACAGATGCACCCTAAGATCAAAGTATTCGCATTAATCACTGCCCTTTTTACTTTCTCAGTTCCGGCTAGCGCACTTGAAGACGTCGTTGAAAGTGTTGCCACAGGATGTGAAAAAGAACTTTCCTCATTTTGTAAAGATGTCACTCCTGGCGAAGGCCGCATACTTGCCTGTCTGTTTGCCCATTCAGATAAATTATCGGGTCGTTGCGAATATGCCGTCTATGACGCAGCGGCACAGCTGGAACGCGCCGTCAGTGCCCTGACTTACGTTGCAAACGAGTGTGATGAAGACATCGATAAGATATGTGCAAAAGTGGAAGCAGGTGAAGGCCGCATTCTGACCTGCCTGAAAAAGAACGAAAGCAAAGTAAGCAAACGCTGCAATCAGGCGATGAAGGATATTGATCTTCAGCTTCATTAGTAAATAAAAAAGGTGCACCCATTATGGGTGTACCTTTTTTGTTTTACGTTTTATGTATTACGGTATACGTAAAACCTAAATCATATAACGTAAAACAATCCCTTCAATCCTCCCATCGACAAAAAGTTCTTGAATAATATCTCGTGCCTGTTGAATGCACGAATCCCCCTGTAATACACCTTGTCTCGCCAGTCATTCAGACCCTGAATTTCCTGCCTCTGAGCAAGAAATCGCGACAAACGGTAAAATAAATCAAGATAAACGGTAATTATTACTTGATGAATGGTGTTTTTATGCTATTTTTTAAACAGGTTATTGTTATTTTGGTTATAAATGGATGAAAAATGGAGCAGAGAAGATGCCGAGTTTAGAACGAGAAAATGCTGCGATGAGTAATGAAATACTGAATCTGGAAGAGGCCTCAGTGGATGATATCGATACAGAGTCAGCAAGAATGGGTGGGGGTCTTTGCCTTGATTCAATTTTTGTCTGGATTCCATTATTGAAAAGTCTGGATTCCATTGGTTTCCTGGAGAAAGAGCAGAAAACAATAAATTTATATAGTGTCTAGCCCTGGGGAAAATGATGTTTAATCGTAGTAAAAATGAAGAGCAAAGCAATTTCAGTGAGTTTGTCGAACAGAAGACAAAGCTGTTCCAATCAAAGGTAGTGTATGCGCTGCACGGTAACCATGAGCATTACTTTAGCAAGAGAGATGTACTGAATTCACATAAGGATCCGCGTTGCAAGGTGTGTGGAATCCTGCTGTCGGAATACCGCACTCAGAAAAGGTTTGATAAAATGAACTCTCCGCTTGTGCTTGGGGAAGCGGAAGAATCAGCTAAAGAGAGAAAACCTTCTGCATCTTTACCCTGAGTTTCCAGAATGGCGGCCTGAGTTCAATTGCCCGGCATTCAAAAATATCGTAATTTCCCTGAGTTAAACGTGTTGATTTTCTGCTTTAATCTGTCTAAAATCTATTTGTGAGTAATTAATCACAATCAAGTGTATTGATGTAATTTGTGAGTTCTTATGGGCAAACCAGCAGAGCAACGTCGACAGGAAATTGTGGAAGCAGCCCTCGAGCTTGCTGCCGAGCAGGGAGTGAAGCGCGTCACGACGCAGGCGATAGCTGATCGTGTTGGTATCGCCCAACCAACGGTATTCAGACATTTCAAGACACGGGATGCAATATTTGCTGCGGCTATCGATTTTCTGGTCAGCAACATGTTCAAGGGGCTGGAAGTCTTCTTTATTGGCGATGGTCCGGCTGATAAACGTTTACAGCAACTTATTACAAAACAACTAGGCTTTATCAGCCAGCAAAAAGGCTTGCCGCGACTGTTGTTTTCAGACCGGCTTCATCTCGAGTCACCGGCGTTGAAGGCCACTGTACAGAAGGTGATGACGACTTACATGAGGCAGGTGGCCAATTTAATAAAAGAAGGCCAGGTTTCCGGTTGTTTTCGTCAGGACCTGGATCCTGATGAAGCCAGCCGCTACGTGGCAGCGCTAATTCAGGGCCTGATTATGCGCTGGTCTATATTTGACTTCGGCTTTACTCTGGAAGAGGAAGTGGAACCTTTATGGAAGTTTCTTCATACATCCTTACGCTGAAAATTTTAGTCAGTTTATGAGTAATAAATTACTTTTAAAAGCATATCTATTCGTTTCTATTAACACTTTTGTTTGACTGAACAGTGTGTACAGCTTAATGGGCCTAATCGAATTCAATAAAGATTACTGGAGATAAACATGTGTAAATTATGCTGGACGATCACGATCATGCTGCTACTGGCAGTATCTGCCATGACGTATAAATTTATCCTTAGCGGCGCTGTGGCACCGACCAGCGATGGGCGTCAGGCTTTGCTGCTGGAACCGGGCGAGCGCGACCTGGTGCTGGCGGAAATGAGGGCATTTCTGGAATCGGTGCAGGCAATTACCGCTGCTGTTGGTAAAAAGGACTCGGAGCAGATAGCCGTCGAAGCACGCAAAGTCGGGGCTGCCGCACAGCAAGCTGTACCAGGATCCTTAGTTGGCAAGTTACCGTTATCGTTTAAAAAGCTTGGATTTGATACGCATAAGAAGTTTGACATGCTGGCACTGGATGCGGATGAACTGGGTGACCCTGAACATTCATTACAGCAGTTGTCTGAACTGATGCAAAATTGCGTGGCCTGTCATGCGGCATACAGAATTGATGCAGTTGCTGCATCTGTTAAATGACGCGTTGAACTATCTGAGAATATTATTATGAATGCAACTAACTCAAACCGGACTATTGGTGTCCTGCTAATTAGTCTCATAGCAATACTGTTTGGGCTATTAACGATTAAATCAGGAGGCATGGTATTGTTTGTTGATGGCCCTGACCGTGCGGCCGCGGGTAACTATGTGCCATTTGTGCTCTGGTTTAATTTTATTGCTGGATTCTTTTATATTCTTGCAGGCATTGGACTATGGTTTACACAGCGCTGGGCAGTGTGGCTAGCCGGGGTGATTGTTATATCAACACTAGTGGTTTTTGCCTTGTTAAACCTGCATATTTACAACGATGGACTGTTCGAGTTTCGTACAGTCATCGCCATGAGCCTTAGAAGTGTGGTCTGGAGTGTTATCGCCTTTTATGCGTACTTAAAGATACGTTGAGCTCGTAAGGAAGTACTATTTTTACAGTTTTACAGGCTTAGCTCATTTACTGGCGAGCAGGAATAACAGGTAAAGGCAGATGCCAGTAAGCAGCCCTGACAGACCTTTCCAGAACAGCATAGGGTTGCGTTCCAGTAATGGCTGTGAACCCGACTCGACAAATTTTTCATTCGGCTGGGTGAGGTCACCTAAAAATTCTGTCATCGCTTCATAGCGTTTTTTAGGATCAGGATGTACGGCCTTACGCAACGCGCCATCTACCCAGGAGGCCAGCTGATCATTGTGTTCACGGCAGGAAATGTACTTTAATTTATTGGCTGGCCGAGGCTTATCGCTGTCGCCATAAGGCAAGTGGCCGGTTAACAACTCATAGGCTATTACACCAAAAGAGAACATATCCGAACGATTACTGCAGCCAAAGCCTTCTATGCATTCCGGCGCAGTGTAGTTGATCGTTCCCTGTGGGATCTCTTTATCCAGCTTGCTGCAGATTTCCGATGCACCGGCAACGCGGGTTGAGCCGAAATCAATAATCTTCAATGTTCCATTTTTGTCGATCAGGATATTGTCCGGCTTCAGATCCTGGTGCACCATCTCAAGTCGATGAAAGGCACGCAGGCCATCTGCAATCTGTTGCAGATATTCCCGCGCCGTATTGATGTGCGTCTGCGGATGATCATCAATCCACTGCCGTAGCGACTGTCCTTCAACGTATTCAGAAATGTTATAGAGAAAACGGCGTCGTTTGGGTTCCAGCACTTTAAGGACATGAATGTTTTTGATTCTTCGCCCTACCCATTCCTCATGCAGGAAGCTATCGAGGTATTCAGCATCATCCCGGTAATTAACAGAGGGCGTTTTGAGGATAAGCCGGTCACCCGATTGCTGGTCAACAGCAAGAAAGACTTCGCTACGGCGTGAAGCATGCAGTTCACGTAGAATTTCGTAACCGTCAATTTTCATACCCGGGCTAAGATCAGGCGGGTAGGGTAATTCGTTTATCTTCTGGTAAATATCGTCTTCGGTTTCCATTGGCAGCGAAAGTACACGCAACAACTGGCAGGTAACATTATCCGTACTGCCGTTATGCAGCGATTCAGCTAGCAGTGCGGAGGAGCAGGCCTGCAGATTGCTGCCATGCTCATTGAGCAGTTCAGTGATACGGTGATCGGTAATGTGTCCAGTGATGCCATCGGTAGTGAAGAGGAAAATATCATCTTCCTCAACACCTACTGAACGGTAATCAATATCAATACTGGCATCAATACCCATGGCACGAGACAGGAACTCCCGTTCTTTTGAAACCCATACACGATGATCTCGCGTGAGCAGTTCAAGTTCTCCCTGTCGCTGGCGGTATATGCGGGAATCACCGACATGAAATATATGTGCAGTGGAGGATTTCAGCACCATGCCGCTGAAGGTAGTGACCATGCCGCGTGCAGAATCGTGTCGTACCTGGCCCTGGGAATAGAGCCAGCGGTTCAGTGCACCCAGCACGCGTTGTGCTGATGTTTTTACCGTCCAGGATTCCGGCGTACTGAAATAGTCGGTCAGGAACCCGGTAACACTGACCTGAGATGCTTCCTTGCCACCTTCGGAGCTGCTCATGCCATCGGCAATTGCAGCCGCTATGCCCTTGCTGTGGATCAGCCCGCCTTCAGGTATGCAGGCATCCGCCGCATCTGCATTCTCATCTTTGTCACCTTTTTCAGTAACACTGGCATAGTCGATGTCGAGTTTTCCGGCCATCAGAAGAAATAGTTGCCACAGAGGACACTGAGGAACACAGAGGTTTCTATTGATGATGCCGTACTCATTTATTCTCTTTGATCCTTAGTCTTTAGTCTTGAAACTTGAAACTAATATTCTACCCCACATCAATCATCTGTACGGTGCCGTCTTCCAGCACTTCAGCCGTATGTCCTTTCGGTTCATCGAGAAATTGAACAGCAACAAGTACTATCAGCGCAGAGGCGGCAATGACCATGAAAAATATCTGTGGTGAGACGAATGAGAAGACGGTGAGAAAAGTTACGGCTCCTACATTGCCATAAGCGCCAGCCATGCCGGCAACCTGTCCGGTCATGCGTCGTTTGACCAATGGTACGATAGCAAATACCGCCCCTTCGCCTGCCTGTACGAAAAAAGAGCAGGCCATGGTGGCGGCGACAGCCAGTGCCAGCGGCCAGCTTGAGTCAATGTTGCCCAGTATAAAATAACCAACGGCGAGACCTGAAATCAGGATAGTAAGACTTTTTCTGCGCCCAAATTTATCACTGAAGAATCCACCGCTGGGGCGGGCCACCAGGTTCATGAAGGCAAAACCTGATGCCAGCAGGCCGGCTGTTACCATCGATATGTCAAAGGTATCCATGAAAAACAGGGGCAGCATAGAAACAACGGCCAGCTCCGAGCCGAATGTTACCATGTAGGCAAGGTCAAGAATGGCCACCTGCTTGAACTTGTAGCGATGGATTTCAGGCACGTCCTCCTTGAAAACATGTCCATTGACCTGCCAGATATGCCAGGCCTGGTAGAGGTATAGCGCAAACAGCCCTAAGTAGATGGAGCTTGTTAAAGTGCCTGGCAGGATACCAAGATTGTTTGGGCCCAGTTTCCACGTCAGTACAGATAGGGCCGCGAACATTGGGATATTCATCAGCAGGTAAAGGAAGAAATCTCCTTTACTGGTGACTTCCATGGCAGCGCTTTTTTTCGGTTTGAAATAGGTAGAGCCTTTCGGTGTATTGCGTGCGAGCTTGTAATAGATAAAGGAATAGATAAGCGTAATGCCACCGGTTGTTGCAATGGCATAACGCCAGCCGTCTTCACCGCCATAGAGAAGTGCAAGCGTAGGTAATATCATGGCTGAAGCAGCAGAACCAAAGTTACCCCAACCGCCATAAATGCCTTCAGCAAGTCCAACCTGGCGGGCCGGGAACCATTCACCGATCATACGTATGCCGATAACAAAACCGGCGCCGACAAAACCAAGCATAAAGCGGGAGGCCAGCAGCATCAGGTAGGAGTCCGCCAGGGCAAAGAAGAAACACAGAAAGCTGGAGATAAATAATAAACTTGAAAACATTATCCGTGGGCCAACCTTGTCGACCAGTGCTCCGACAATGATACGTGCTGGAATCGTCAGTGCGACATTGATGATTAATAATGCTTTTACTTCCTGTCCTGTCAGGCCAAAGGCTTCCTTAATGGATGCCATTAATGGTGCATGATTGAACCAGACCATGAAGCTCAGAAAGAAGGCGAACCAGGTTAGGTGCAAGGTTCGGCTCTTGCCGCTGAATGAGAACAGGTTGAGTCTTGACTCTGACATTACAATTATCCTAAAAAATAAATAGTGATAGTCGGATTAATGCAATAGCTATGCCAATATAAAAAAATACTAATATTCGTGTTCTCTTATGAGTCTTAGTTGTTTGTTTGCACTGATTCTGTGCGGGTAAGGCCTGGGACGCACACAGAAGGTGCGTGGTTTTTATCGACGTTAGTCGACTTAATAGCGTTTAGTGGCAATATTCATTAGAAAGCAATTATAAACGCAGTTATCTGCAACCCTGATGATGGTGGCATATAAATTGCTTCATTGGAAAGCATGGACCTCATCCTGGTAACGGACAGTATTGAAGGGCTGAACCCGCTTATTCAGGCTGCCTCGGCAGCAGGCTGGTGTGTGCGTAAGCATATAGGACCTAATGACCAGGCAAGCCTTTCTGTAAAGGAAGTGGATCCTGATGCTGTGGTATTCGTAACTGATGAAGTCGATAGACATACCCTTAAAGAGATGGAAGCGATTACAAAACATTGCCCTGTCCCCATCGTGGTGATGACACGTGATAATTCACAGGCTTCAATAGATGCAGCGGTGAAAGCAGGTTGTACCACTTATGTAGTGGATTGTGCCGAACCAGAACGCATAGGTTCCCTGCTTCAGGTTGCGAAAGCAAAATTCAGCGAAACGCAACGGCTTAGTAAGGAACTGGAAAAGACTCGTAGCGAGCTGGCCGATCGAAAATCGATTGACCGCGCCAGGGGCATCATTATGCAGGCACGCGGAATTTCAGAAGATGAGGCTTACAAGGCTTTACGCAAGCTTGCGATGGATAAAAACAAACGTATCGGTGAAATAGCGGAACAGATTATAGCGGCAGCAGAAGTACTGGTTTAAGCCACAATACCACGCACCAGCTGAGTGCTTTAAGCCCTAAAAAGTATCAACACTGTGCATAGGTTCTTGTTAGAGGGTTAAGAATAAAGCTTATAAGTAATTGTTAATAGATGAAAACATAAAAATGGCACACTTGTTGCTTTAGGAATAACAGAATAGTCGACCAACGGCGGCTGGCTTAGTCGATAACAGGACATATGGGTAATGACGCCCACCCGAAGAACCTCAAGGTTCTTCGGGTGGGCGTTTTTTTTTGTAAATTTAACAGGAGTAATTAATGAAAAATTTTTACATTAGCGGAAAGGAAAGAAGATCTTTTCTAAAGCGCACAGCACGGGGGCTGGCGGTTTCAGGCGTGCTGGGGGTGTCAACGATGCTTCCTCAGTCTGCAATAGCAGAAACAGAAGGACTGGAAAAGGAAGAGCTGAAGTTCGGCTTCATAAAACTGACGGATATGGCGCCATTAGCCATCGCCTATGAAAAGGGCTTCTTCGAAGATGAAGGCCTATATGTCACTCTGGAGCCACAGGCCAACTGGAAGGTATTGCTTGACCGTGTAATCGACGGCGAACTGGACGGTGCACATATGCTGGCAGGCCAGCCCATTGGCGCGACTATCGGTTTTGGCACCAGGGCCGATATCATTACAGCATTTTCCATGGACTTGAACGGAAACGGCATTACGGTTTCAAATGAAATCTGGAAACAGATGAAACCGGCGATACCTAAGCAGGCTGACGGCAAGCCGGTGCATCCCATTAGTGCGAAATATCTGAAGCCTGTCGTTGACAAGTACAAAGAGGAAGGCAAGGCGTTTAATATGGGCATGGTCTTCCCGGTTTCCACCCATAACTATGAATTACGTTACTGGCTGGCTGCTGGCGGCATACACCCTGGATATTATGCTCCTCACAAAGGTGATAACTCCGGTACGATTAATGCAGATGCGCTGTTGTCGGTGACACCACCTCCGCAGATGCCTTCCACACTCGAAGCCGGGACGATATATGGCTATTGCGTGGGCGAGCCCTGGAACCAGCAGGCAGTGTTTAAAGGCATCGGTGTTCCTGTCATAACTGATTATGAAATCTGGAAAGACAATCCTGAAAAAGTATTTGGTGTTTCTAAAAAATGGGCTGACAAGAACCCAAACACACATAAGGCGGTAATTAAAGCCATGATCCGCGCAGCCATGTGGCTGGATAAAGGTGGCCTGGATAATCGTAAGGAAGCCTCAAAAATACTCGCGCGTTCTGAGTACGTCGGCGCAGATTATGAGGTAATCGCCAATTCCATGACCGGTACCTTTGAATACGAAAAAGGCGATAAACGTTCATTGCCCGATTTCAACGTATTCTTCCGCTACAACGCAACCTATCCCTATTATTCAGATGCCGTCTGGTATTTGTCGCAGATGCGTCGCTGGGGGCAGATCTCCGACCACAAGCCTGACAGCTGGTATATGGACATGGCAAAAAAGGTTTACCGCCCTGATCTCTATGCAGAAGCGGCTAAAGAGCTGATCGCTGAAGGCAAGGCTAAAGCTGAAGACTTTCCTGACTTCGACAAGGAGTCCGGCTACCGCGCGCCACAGACAGAGTTTATTGATGGTATGACCTTTGATGGCAAGAAGCCGAATGCCTATCTTGAATCATTTCCGATTGGTTTAAAGGGCAAGGATTCAGTGAAGTAAAGAGTATTTGCGGTACCTGTTCAGGGTACCGCAACATGTTTCGTCAGATACTGACAGGAGATTATGATGACGACAGAAGTATTGAGAAAATATAAAACATTTTCGCAGGAAGATTTTGCGGAAATGATTAAGCTGGTGCTGATCCCTTTTCTGGCATTGTTGTTCTTCCTTGCCACCTGGAGCATTGGTGCTTCACGTGTTGAAACATCACTGGGTGCATTGCCGGGGCCTGCCTCCGTATGGACGCAGTTTTCGGTATTAATTGATGAACATAATGCCGAACGAACAAAGGAAGCCGCCTTTTATGAGCGCCAGGAAAAGCGCAATGCCAAAAAACTGGCTAAAAATCCGGATGCCAAAGTAAAGATACGTTCTTATACGGGGAAGCCCACATTCTTTGACCAGATCATGACCAGTTTATATACCGTATTTACCGGCTTCATACTGGGATCATTGATCGCAATTCCTCTAGGAATTATCTCGGGCCTGAGTAACACCATGTATCGAGCCATCAACCCGATTGTCCAGGTAATGAAACCCGTGTCACCACTTGCCTGGCTGCCTATCGTAACCATGGTTGTCAGTGCTGTTTACGTGAGCAGTGACCCTATGTTCTCAAAATCATTTGTTACATCGGCAATTACAGTGACGCTGTGCTGTATGTGGCCAACGTTGATAAATACTGCAGTGGGCGTGTCTTCAATTGATAAGGATCTGCTGAATGTGAGCCAGGTGTTGAGGCTGAATTTCATGACCAAGGTATGGAAGATAGTCCTGCCGTCAGCTATGCCAATGATTTTTACCGGCTTGCGTCTTTCTCTCGGTATCGGCTGGATGGTGTTAATCGCAGCAGAAATGCTGGCCCAGAACCCTGGGCTGGGCAAGTTCGTCTGGGATGAATTTCAAAACGGATCATCTAATTCATTGAGCCGCATTATGGTTGCCGTACTGGTGATCGGATTTATCGGGTTTGTATTAGATCGCGGCATGTTGCTGTTGCAAAAGAAAGTTAGCTGGGACAAGTCAGCTGTGTTGCGTTAAATAAGACCAATTAAATAAGGACTAGAAAAATGAGTAATGAGTATCTGAATATTGACTACGTGACAATGGACTTCCCGACACCTGACGGCCCGTATCGTGCACTGAATAAGGTTGACCTGGTAATCGAACAGGGTGAGTTTATCTCGCTCATCGGCCACTCGGGTTGTGGTAAATCAACCGTGTTGAATATAGTAGCCGGTCTTCTTCAGGCTACGGAAGGGGGCGTGGTACTGGAAGGAAAGGAAGTGAATGAACCTGCTCCCGATCGTGCCGTCGTGTTCCAGAATCATTCACTACTGCCCTGGCTGACGGCCTACCAGAATGTTGAGCTGGCGGTGAAGCAGGTTTTCAAGCGTACAAAATCGCGTAGCGAGATGAAAGAGTGGATCGAGCATAATCTTCATCTGGTGCATATGGATCATGCGATGCATAAGCTGCCGAGCGAAATATCGGGAGGCATGAAGCAGCGAGTCGGTATTGCTCGAGCATTGGCCATGCAGCCCAAGGTGTTGCTGATGGATGAGCCCTTCGGTGCTCTCGATGCATTGACCCGAGCGCACATGCAGGAATCTCTGATGGAGATTCAGGCTGACCTGAAAAATACTGTCATCATGATTACTCATGATGTCGATGAGGCTGTGCTGTTGTCAGATCGTATAGTAATGATGACCAACGGTCCGTCAGCAACTATTGGTGAAATTCTTGATATTGAATTACCGAGGCCGAGAAACCGGGTAGCGCTTTCAGATGATCCAACATACAACCATTATCGTCACCAGGTTCTGCAGTTCCTGTACGAGCGTCAGCGTAATCCAGCAGAGATTGAAGAAGAAAACGAATTGGCAGATGAGGTGGATGCACAGGCCAGCGATGTCGTATTAAATCTCGTGAAATCTGAGGAAGCTGCATGACAGGATAAAATATAAAAAAGCTTCATCCTCCTCCCTTATAACCTGGCTTCAATACGTCGGGTTTTTTTTAAGCGCCTTACGGTTCCGGGCCTGGGCCCGTGATGAGACTGATGCCTGATATAGCTCAATCCCCGAAAGACACTCCGACAAGCCGGGCACTTTCAATCCACGGGTGATCAGCAGGCACAAGTTTCTTCTTGCCAGCAACATCTTCCAGCGGCACGGGCACTGCGTTTTCACCACGTGCGGCAACCATGACGCCGCTGACGCCTTCATTGATCAGGCTTGCACAGGCTGTTCCCAGGCGAGTTGCCAGCAGTCGATCTGCTGCAGATGGTGTGCCGCCGCGCTGCAGATGGCCAAGTATACTGGGACGTGATTCGAGTCCGGTCAGTCGTTCCAGCTGGTGTGCTAACTGCAGTGTGTGATCACTGCGGTTTGCTTCTAACTCACGCAGTTCCTGTTTTGCCAGCTTGCGAGCCTTCTTGTCTTCTGCTGCTTCTGCAACGGCAATACGTTGTTCCAGTCCTCTTACTATATGAGCCTCATCGGTAGACAGGGCACCTTCTGCAACCGCGACTATACTGAAATTCTTGCCGTTTTTAACGCGTTGGGTAATGGCTTCTGCGACCGTTTGCAGGCGATAGGGTATCTCAGGCAGCAGTATTACATCGGCACCACCTGCGATGCCGGAGCCTAATGCCAGCCAGCCGGCACGGTGCCCCATGATCTCAACCACAATGATGCGATGATGGCTGTGTGCTGTACTGTGCAGGCGGTCAATCGATTCGGTGGCAATACCGAGGGCAGTATCAAAGCCAAAAGTGGTATCTGTTAACGCCACATCATTATCGATAGTTTTCGGCATGGTGATGATGTTCAGGCCCTTCTGCATCAGCTGCAGGGCATTTTTCTGCGTGCCACCCCCACCGATACAGATCAGTGCATCCAGGTGATTGGCTTCGTAATTCTCAACAATGGAGTTGGTCATATCCAGTATCTTGCCGCCTACCTTCATCTTGTGTGGCTTATCCCGTGAAGTACCGAGGATGGTGCCACCGACAGTCAGTATGCCTGACAGTACGCCGCCCGCCAGGCTGACGGTTCTGTTTTCCATCAGGCCGCGAAAGCCGTCACGGAAGCCGATTATGCGCATGTCGTAGCTACTTTGTGCGGCCTTGCCCACGCCACGTATTGCCGCATTCAGGCCGGGGCTGTCGCCTCCGGCAGTAAGTATTCCTATATGTTTGGTCATCGGTAGGGCTCTTTATTATTTAATTTAGAGTCTATTGATTATAACTGTTCAGACGAAAGACGAAAGACGAAAGACGAAAGACCTTTTTTTGCTGTTTCGCCTTGTTTCAGTGCATGGTGCAGAATTATGTCTTTGACTGGTGCACAAACAGAGATGTGTTCCTTCACAAGTAACTGATATGCCATAATAAATTATTTGTGGTACGGTATTTGCTTATATGCTGATGAATGAATCCTCGAAATGAACCAAAGACGGTATTTGGATAATGAAAGAAAAACTCATATTAATCGGAAATGGTATGGCCGGCATGCGTACGCTGGAAGAGCTGCTGAAGCTGGAGCCGGAGATGTACGATATTACGGTATTCGGAGCTGAGCCTTACCCTAACTATAACCGTATCCTGTTGTCACCGGTGCTGGCCGGTGAGAAGGCCATTGATGACATCATTCTGAACAGTCGTGAATGGTATGACGAGAATAATATTGAATTGCACACCGATTCAACCATCAGTGAGATTAATCGTGCAAAACGTATCGTCATAACAGAGGCGGGTGAAGAGTTTGCATACGATCGTCTGTTAATAGCTACCGGTTCCAACCCGTTCATTATTCCCGTACCTGGCCACGAACTGGATGGCGTCATTGGTTTCCGTGATATTGCCGATGTCGATACCATGATTGAATCGGCCAAAGATTACAAAAAGGCTGTCGTTATCGGTGGCGGCCTGCTGGGTCTGGAAGCCGCAAATGGTTTGATGCTGCAGGGCATGGATGTCACAGTTGTGCATTTGCTGGACAGTCTGATGGAACGTCAGCTTGACCAGCCTGCCTCAGAAATGCTCAAGGCATCGCTGGTGGAGAAAGGGTTGAACTTCCTTATGCAAGCGCAGACGGCCGAAATTGTTGGTGACCAGCGCGTAGAAAAGGTGAAATTTGCTGACGGCAGCGAGATAGACGCTGACCTGGTAGTGATGGCTGTAGGAATCCGCCCCAATTTTGAACTTGCCCAGAAATCAGGTCTGCACTGTGAGCGCGGTCTGGTTGTCTCAGACACCATGCAGACCTTCGATCCGCGCATTTATGCAGTAGGAGAATGTGTACAGCATCGTGGCAACACCTACGGCCTGGTGGCGCCATTGTTCGAGATGGCAAAAGTCTGCGCCAATCATCTGGCGCATCTTGGTTATGGCCGCTACGAAGGTTCAGTAACCTCCACCAAGTTGAAAGTTACCGGGATCGATCTGTTCTCTGCAGGCGATTTTTCTGGCGGTGAAGGGACAGAAGATATTGTATTAAAAGATGAGAATGCCGGAGTTTACAAACGTCTGATATTGAAAGATGACAAGCTGGAAGGGGCTGTACTGTACGGTGATACTATCGATGGTGCCTGGTATTTTCAGCTCATGCGCGAAGGCACTGATGTGTCAGAGATTCGTCAGCAGCTGTTGTTCGGCCAGGCGCATCTCGGTGATTCCGGCCATGGCGGGCAGAATGTAGCGGCTGTCATGAGTGATGATGCGCAGGTCTGTGACTGTAACGGTGTGACCAAAGGTGAGATCGTTGTGGCGATCACCTCAAAGGGCCTGTTCACACTGGATGATGTAAAAGCCCATACCAAGGCGGCGGCATCCTGCGGTTCCTGTGCCGGGCTGGTTGAACAGCTACTTGAAAGCACATTGGGTGGCGACTACACGACCCCTGAAAGTAAGCCGATATGCAAGTGTACTGACTTCACGCATGACCAGGTGCGTGCCGCCATTCGTGATCAGAAGCTGACCTCGATGAAGATGGTTTTCGAGGGAATGGAATGGCGTAGCCCAGATGGCTGCCATGTTTGCAGGCCGGCGCTGAACTATTACCTGATCTCAAGCTGGCCGGAAGAGGCGGTTGATGATCCACAGTCACGATTCATCAACGAGCGTGCGCATGGCAACATTCAGAAAGACGGTACTTTCTCGGTGATCCCGCGTATATGGGGTGGTAAGACCACGCCATATGAGCTGCGTGCCATAGCCGATGCTGCTGAAAAATTTGATGCCGGAGAGGTGCATATTACCGGTGGTCAGCGTATCAACCTGCTTGGCATTGAAAAGGAAAAGCTGCCGGAAATGTGGGATTTCTTAAGTGAGCGCGGCCTGGTATCCGGTCATGCCTACGGTAAGGCGCTGCGCACAGTTAAAACCTGTGTCGGCTCCACCTGGTGCCGCTTCGGTACACAGGATTCTACCCAGATGGGTATAGATCTGGAAAGGCTGAGCTGGGGCTCATGGATGCCGCATAAATTTAAGATGGCGGTCTCCGGTTGTCCTCGCAACTGTGCCGAAGCCACGATTAAAGATTTTGGCGTTGTCGCGATTGAATCCGGCTGGGAGTTGCACATCGGCGGCAACGGTGGTGTAAAAGTGCGCGCGACGGACATGCTCTGTCGCGTGACTACGGCAGCAGAAGTAGAAGAATATGCTGCTGCGTTTATTCAGGTTTATCGTGAGGAAGCACGCTATCTTGAACGTACTGCTCCCTGGGTGGAACGCGTTGGCCTGGGTTATGTGAAACAACGAATTCTTGAGGATGAAGCGGGTCGCAAGGCATTACAGAAGCGTTTCCTTATCTCACAGGCAATCTCGCAGGACGATCCCTGGAAGGCTCGCGCTAAAGGTGAGTCTGCGCATGAATTTACGCCATTAAAAATAGTAGGAGCCTGAACATGAATAATAATGTTAAAAATGGTGAATGGATTGAAGTCGGAAAAGTGGATGATATACCCCAACTGGGTTCACGTGTGGTCAAACGGGCAGAGGGTGATATTGCTGTTTTCCGGAATTCTGATAATGAGGTCTTTGCATTATTGAACCGTTGCCCGCACAAGGGTGGCCCTTTGTCAGAAGGGATTGTTTACGGTAAGACCGTAACCTGCCCGATGCACAACTGGTGCATAGAACTGCATAATGGTGAAGCCGTTGCACCCGATGAAGGTTGTGCACCGACTTACCCTGTCAAAATTGAGGGAGATAACGTGTTTATATCAATGCAGCCAGACAGCGGGTGTGATAAGTAACTCATGTTTACAATACCAATTTAATTGAACAGGAGAGAAATCATGCAGGTAAAAGATATTATGTCCAGCTCGGTAAAAACAGTGACCCCGGATACAAAACTGGTCGAGGTCGCATCTTTGATGTGTCTGTATCGCTACAGTGGACTGCCAGTTGTTGATGATGACAACAATTTGCTGGGGATCGTTGCCGAAAAGGATCTACTGCACAAATTATTTCCTAGCCTGGATGACCTGATGGAAGGTTTTGCCAGTATTGATCTTGATGAAATGATGGGGCAGTACAAGAGTGTACTCACCTTGAAGGTCTCTGATGTCATGAGCAAAGCGGTAAAGACAGTGCCCCCGGAAATGCACATCCTGCGAGCAGCGACAGTCATGGTGCGCCATCGTTTCCGGCGCATCCCTGTAGCCGAAGACGGCTGCGTCATCGGTATGTTGAGTCTTGGTGATATACACAAGGCAATTTTTCATAAAAATCTGGCTGAACTGTAGATTTTCATCCAATCCAGAATTAGTTATCCGAGATTTCAATGCTGTTTGGACGCACACAGAAGAACCCGATCAAGATCGCCGACAAGGGCATAGTGGAGTGGCAATACGCCACTTGTGGTTACTGTTCTACTGGTTGCTCGATTGAGGTCGGCCTGAATGAAGACGGCAAACCTGTGTCTTCACGCGGAGTTGCCGATGCCGATGTGAATCGCGGTAAGCTATGTCTGAAAGGTATATTTGAACATGAGCTGTTTGATTCTGCAGGCCGCGGTACTGAGCCCTTAATTCGTGATCAGTGGCATCAGCCATGGCGGGCGACCGACTGGGACACGGCGCTGGACCGTACTCATAATGAGATCAAGCGTATCCAGGAAAAATATGGACGCGATGCCTTTGCCATAATTTCCACCGGGCAGATGCTGACCGAAGAGTTTTATACCCTGGGAAAGCTAACGCGTGGCCTGATCGGCACCAACAACTACGACGGCAACACCACGCTTTGCATGGCTTCAGCGGTATCCGGTTACAAGCGCTCCTTTGGTTCCGATGGCCCTCCGGGCTGCTATGAGGATTTCGAGCATACTGACTGCCTGTTTGCCTGGGGTTCCAATCTACCTGAACAGCACCCGATTATTTACTGGCGCATGAAAGAAGCGCAGGAAAAGAATAATTTCCCACTGGTAGTTATTGATCCTCGCGTTACTATGCTGGCACAGAATGCACACAAACATCTGGCGATAACCCCGGGTACCGATGTGGTGCTGATGAATGCCATGATGCATGTCATCTTTGAGCTGGGTCTGGAGGATCGTCGTTATATAGAAGCCAATACCAACGGCATTGCTGAACTGGAAGCTGAAGTAGAGAATTACAACCCGGTCATGGCGGCAAAAATTACCGGTATTGATGAAGACACAATAAGGGACGTGGCGAGACTGTACGCGACTGCTGATGCCTCGATGTCAATATGGACCATGGGCATCAATCAGTCTACGCACGGCTCAGACGGTGTGGTGGGTATCAATAACCTGTCATTGATCACCGGTAATATCGGCAAACCCGGCGGCACCAGCCTGTCGATTACCGGCCAGTGCAATGCGATGGGTACACGGGAATGGTCATCCTGCTCCGGTCTGCCGAACCATCGTTATCTCGAGAATGCCGTTGACCGCAAAGAGGTGGCAGATTTCTGGGGCATTGATGAAGCATTCTTGCCGAAGCAGCGGGGCATGTTTCAGACCGATATCTATCACGCAATTGAGACCGGGCAAATTAAAGGTCTGTGGTTGATTGCGACCAACCCTTTGTCCTCGCTGCCAAATACGGCGCGTGTACGTAAGGCAATGGAGAGCCTGGAGTTCTGTGCCGTACAGGATTGTTATGAGGATACCGAGAGCGCACAGTATGCCCATGTTTTTCTGCCAGCTGGCACCTGGGCGGAAAAAGAAGGCGTGATGACCAATACCGAACGACGCGTCAATCTGGTTAAACCTGTATCACTGCCGCCAGGACAGGCAAAACCTGATCTGTGGATCTTTAATCAGATGGCGAAACGCTTTAATGCAGATGATAAGGTCTCTTTCCCAGATGATGCGGCAGATATATTCCTTGAAATGGGCAGGTTATCCAAAGGTCGCTTAGCAGACATCACCGGCATGAGTCATGAACTGATAGAACAGAATCGCGGTATACAATGGCCTTATACCCAGCAGCAGCTTGATAAAGGTGAAACACCGCCCAGCGGTGGCAAGCGTCTGTATACCGAAGATGCTTTGTTCAGATATGCAGATGGCAAGGCAAAGCTGATTCCCTTACCTTTTATTGATAATAATGAAGTCCCCGATGAGAAGTTTCCCTACTGGCTGAATACCGGTCGCTTGATTGAGCATTGGCATGGCAGGTCTAAGACCGGCAAGATTGGCGACAACAACAAATACAGTCCGGTTCCATTTATTGAGATTAATCCCGATGCGGCTATTGGACTGGGAATAAACCGTGGCGACTATGTGCGGTTAGTTTCGAGGCGTTCTGATGCGATCGTCATCGCCATGCCGACTCAGCGTGTCAGTAAGAATAGTATTTTCCTGCCGTTTCATTTTCATGATTGCGCGAATAGATTGACTCTGGGTTTGCTGGACCCGCATTCACGGCAGCCTGCCTATAAGCAGTCGGCGGTCAGGATTGAACTGATTGAAGATCAGCAGGCAGCGGCGAAATTGAGTATGGAGATGAGGACGTTTTGATAAAAAAAGTTTCAAGTTTCAAGTGTTAAGTTTCAAGAAAACTACACAAAAACCAGGACTTGAAACTTGAAACTTGAAACTAAAAAAACATGTTAGAAAAAAGACATAATGAACCGAGATACGCTCTCTTAAATGATAAAACATCAAAAGAGAGAAATCGTTATGGCCTGCCCATCGATACCGTATTTGAAGGTGATGCGCTATTCGGCAGCAGCCTAAACATCAACAACGATGATGAAGTTGGTGAAAACCCGAACCGATATAAGCAGCATGGCTTCTTTTTCAATGCCGATAACTGTATTGCCTGTCATGCCTGTGAAGCGGCCTGTAGTGAGAAAAATGATAATCCGGCACATATCGCGTTCCGCTCAGTGGGTTTCGTCGAGGGCGGCACTTATCCTGACTATCAACGCATCAATATCTCAATGGCATGCAATCATTGCGATGACCCTGTCTGTCTTAAGGGTTGTCCGACACGCGCCTATACAAAATTTGCTGAGTACGGTGCAGTGCTGCAAGACCCGGACATTTGCTTCGGTTGTGGTTATTGCACCTGGGTATGCCCTTATAATGCGCCGCAGCTTGACCCGGTAAAAGGGCAGGTTTCAAAGTGTAATATGTGTGTGGATAGGCTGGAAGTCGGGTTAAAACCCTCCTGCGTGGCTGCCTGTCTGGGTAATGCGCTTGATTTCGGTGTGATCGAAAATATTCCTGAAGGACGCTCACAGGCTAAAAGTGAGATAGCGGGTTTTCCTCGCACAGATATCACGCACCCGAATATTCGCTTTCAGCAGACGCGAACCACGCAGCGTGATATGAAAAGGGTAGACAGCGCGGCATTGAAATATCACCGCAGCGAAAATGATGGAGATTTTCACCCCGTCGTTGATCCCAAATACGGTTTCAGGCGTCAGTGGAATTTGAAAAAATTATTGGGTTCACATGAGAATGCGCACGTTGCCTTTACCCTCAGTGCGCAGGCTGTAATGGGTGCTTTCATACTCCTGCTTGCAGGCCTATGGGGTGCAGCAGGTCCAATAACTATATTTACGCGCAGTACGGCGTATCTGCCGATGCTGGGTTTGAGCCTTGCTGTTATGGGATATGGTCTGTTTAAACTTAACATGCATCTCGGTAAACCCCACCGTTTCTATCGGGGTTTTTATAATCTTCGATGGTCACCGGTCAGTCGGGAAATAGCCGGTGTTTCATTGTTTTTTTCAGGTCTTGCAGGCTTCGCCTTTTTTGCGCTGTTTTCAGGCAGCTTCGCATTTTTCATGAGTAACTTTTTTGGCCTTGCAGGTCTTGCCGGCGCAGTAATTGGTGGCTACTTCATGTATAAGCTTTATCGGATTCCAGCGCGCCCATTCTGGAACCACTGGTATACCGGAGCGAGCTTTCTGAGTACAGGTTTAACACTTGGACCAGTGTTGCTTGCGCTGGTGGCCTTCCTGTCTGGTGCGATGACCACTGATCTGGCCAGGGTATTGGCCGCTGTTATTGTCGCTGGCCTGGCACTGGAAATGCTTGCACTGGTCTTTCATGCCTATGATATGCAGAAAAATGCTGACGAAGGTGCGGCATCTTTTTATGAACAGATAACAACTTACGGCTATCCCTACTGGTTAAGAAATATCCTTTTACTGACAAGTTTTGTATTCGCGTTGTTCATAATGCTTACTTCCAGCGTTGATCCTGTTTTATTTGGTTTACTGTCGATAACAATTTTAGCGGCGGCCATCTTTGGCCGGACACTATTTTATGTACTGGTTATCCCGACCACTATGCCCGGCGCATTTTTCTGGCGCAACAAGGGCTTTGTTGAACATGCGCGAGAAACCGGGCTTGCTGATATGCCGCAGCTAGGTGTGGTGTATGAAGGCCACCATGCATTTGATATGAAAGAATTTGTTGCAACGATACGTAATACCAGTGTTGAGCAAGTGCTGGGGCAGCTTAGGGCGATAGTTAGCTGGAAGTAGATTGTAATAGTCTTTTGTAGGTTGGGCTGAAGCGGTAGTTGTCAACCTGTCACTGGATAAGCAGGAAGTGTTGATTGTCAGTAAGTTTTCAGTTTTCGGTTTTCGGTTAAAAAAAGGTCTTTTTACTGAACTCAGAAAACTGAACACCTAATACTGATCTGTTTCTTTTTTAGCAACATTATTGATAATTGCGGTGCAAGCCATAATTAATAGTCCTGCAAACGCATACATATAGATACCGTAGTGAACCTCTACGGTTGCCAGTACACCCAGCTTGACGATCACCAGCAGCAGGGCAACGACAAACACATCAAGCATGGACCATTTCCCATAATGTGAAATCCAGTTCATAAAGTGCTGCAGTTGCTGGCAACTGCTTGAGTCGGCATACCAGAATCTGAATAACAGAATAATCTTTGCGACAGGCAGAACTATACTGAAGGCTAGCAGGATAATGAAAAGCAGGTACTGTCCATCTGCGAACAACTGCAGGGTGCCGGCAAACAGGGAAAACCTGTTTTCTATCCAGACGAATTTAGACAGGGTCATCATTGGCGCAAAGATACCAACTAGCAACAGAACTGTTGATAGCACCAGTAGAAACTTGATGAGGATGTCTTTGTTCGGGTGTCGGGTTGCGAGGTTTGAAGACATTAAAAGGGAGTTAAGTTTTTAGTCTTGAAGCTTCTATCATTCACGCGTAGGCCACGAAACAAACAGCAACAGGGCACCGAGTCCACCCAGTACCCAGCTTGATAAAGGCGCGATACCGGCCATGATTGGAGTGTAACCATCCAGTGCGGCTAACAGTGCTGCACAGATCATTAGCGCGCTGCCGACGATGGCCTGGAATATTCTTTTTTGGCCGCGGCGTGTTTCTTCTTTTAGTTGTTTCAGGTTTTCATCAGGCTGTGACAGCTGTAATGTGCCATTGCTGGCCTGTTCCATCACATTATGAATGAGCATCGGCATACGTGGACCCATTTTCCACCACATCGGTGCCTGACGGCGCATTTCCTTGATAAATGCCCGTGGGCCGTATTCGCGTCGTGCCCATTGTTCAAGATACGGTTTAGCGGTATCCCAGAGATTAAGCTGCGGGTCCAGCTGGCGACCCAGCCCTTCAACATAGAGCAGGGTTT
This sequence comes from Pseudomonadota bacterium, assembly GCA_034659075.1. Taxonomy (GTDB): domain Bacteria; phylum Pseudomonadota; class Gammaproteobacteria; order BMS3Bbin11; family BMS3Bbin11; genus BMS3Bbin11. The sequence goes on along the minus strand of JAYEGM010000017.1, from coordinate 10,130 downwards.
TTTCCAGCAGTACCAGCTGCGGCTGTATCTCCATATTGAAACGTCGGGCAACCCGGAACAGCCGGATTAGTACTCTGCCAAAGGAGATTTCACATAAGGGTTTAGCGAATATCGGCTCACAAACGGAGCGGATAGCTGATTCGAATTCATCTACCCGAGTTCCTTCAGGTACCCAGCCTGCATCGATGTGTGCCTGTGCTACACGGCGGTAATCATGCTGAAAAAAAGCGAGAAAATTTTCTGCCAGGTAGTGTTTATCGATATCGGAAAGCGTACCCATGATGCCGAAATCTACTGCTGCATAACGTCCATCGTCGAGTACAAAGATGTTGCCCGGGTGCATGTCGGCATGGAAAAACCCATAACGGAACACCTGGGTGTAGAAGATCTCTACACCATTATTCGACAATTGCTTGAGGTCTATCCCCTTTTCAACAATTGTGTCAATTTTGGACACCGTAGTACCATGAATCTTTTCCATTACCATGACATTTGTTCGGGTATGGTCGAAATAGACTTCAGGTACATACAACAATGGTGAGTTGTTGAAATTGTGACGCAGCTGGCTGGCATTGGCGGCCTCACGCAGCAGATCCAGCTCATCATGGATAGTCTTATTATAATCCTCTATGACTTCAACGGCGTGCAGTCTGCGCACGTCAGCAGAGTACTTCTCACCCATACGGGCGAGCATAAAAAGAAGATCGATATCTCTCTTTATTACCGGCTCCAGTCCCGGGCGTATTATTTTTACTACAACCTCTGTGCCATCTGTTAAACGAGCATCATGTACCTGAGCGACGGATGCGGATGCGAGAGGAACAGGATTGAAGTCGACTATGTGGTGACTAACGGGTTCTTCATAAGCCCGTTCAAGAATGAGCAAAGCCTGGTCACCAGGGAACGGCGGCACCTGGTCCTGTAGCAGGCTAAGTTCTTCAGCAATATCATCAGGGATGAGATCCGGTCTGGTTGACAGCATCTGACCCAGTTTGATGAACACAGGGCCGAGTTCTTCCAGTGCTTCCCGCAGTCGCTGCCCTCGTGGTGCATCATCTCTGCGGCGGGGAAATATATGAAGCAGAAACAGATAGGGTTTTAACGGTTTAAAGCCGGCCAGGTATTCATCAAGATTATGGTGTGCCAGTACGCGGACGATGCGCAGCATGTGAGTGGCTTGTTTTAACTGTCCGGACATGTCTGTATATGAATTGCTTTATAGGGACAAGAATTGCTACTGGGACTGATTTCTGATCAGCCGTTCAACACGCATGGCCATGCGGTCGACATCATTACGAACTCTGTCTACATCATCGATGAATTCCTCAACTCGCCAGTCGGCAGGCAGTATTTCAGCTTCATAGCGAAGATACTCACTGCTGTTCCTGACGGTTGTATTTACTGCATCGCGGACTCTTTTATGCGCGCCGCGCAGAAACTTTGAGGTATGGTAGGCGGCTGTATCCCCAATATGCTGAGAGAGAAGCTCCTCCCAGTCGATCTGCATATCATCAAGGATCTTTTTAAACTGCTGGCCGACATGCAGATCACCTTCAAGCTTGATATTTATCTTGCCGGGGGTGACGGGTGCTTTACCGGCCATGCCCATTTTAAGCAGTTCTGATGGTGTGCCCTTCATGTGCACGTCAACTTCACCGTCCCACTCGCTGCGCAGTCGAATGCCGGCTGGTGTCGGGAACATGTAGAGGGTAATGTCGGTCGATTCAAAGTCGAGTGCAATAACCCTGCCGTCCAGCTCACCAAGTCGCTCCAGGGTGGCGGGATCTGATTGTAGTAGCCGGCAGCCAATTTCGCTGGCAAAAGGGGTGAAAAATGAAAGCGCACTCATGGTCTGCGGCCTAGACCTTATAGCCTTTATGTACGGCAACGATGCCGCCACTGAGATTGTGATAATGGGGGCGGTCAAAGCCGGCCTCTGCCATCATGCCTTTCAGTGTTTCCTGATCAGGGTGCTTGCGGATGGACTCAGCCAGATAGCGGTAGCTGGCCTCGTCATTGGCAATTATCCTGCCTAGTTGCGGCAGTATTTTAAATGAATAGAGATCATAGACTTTGTCCAGGCCCGGCAGTACGGGTTTGGAAAATTCCAGTATTACCAGGCGGCCACCCGGGCGTAAACAGCGGTACATTGCAGATAGCGCAGCATTCTGGTCAGTGACATTTCTAAGCCCGAAAGCGATAGTAATACGGTCAACTGAATTGTCAGGAAACGGGAGCTTCTCGGCATCTGCCTGGACAAACTGGACGTTGCCGGTGATACCTTTATCGATCAGGCGGTCACGTCCGTTCTGCAGCATGGAGGCATTGATGTCCGAAGCGATGACCATGCCATCAGGGCCGGCCTGTGGAGACATTTTCAGAGTAAGATCACCGGTACCACAGGCCAGATCCAGTACCCTGTGGCCTGGCCTGACAGCCACCTGCGCAATGGCGAATTGTTTCCACAATCGGTGTATGCCCAGCGACATGGCATCATTCATGATGTCATATTTACCGGCAACCGAATGAAAGACATCGGCAACCATGCCGGCTTTTTCAGATGTGGGAACATCCTTATAGCCGAAATGGGTGGAATCCTGTGGTTTGTTTTCGCCGCTCATTATTAGATTATCGTGTCAGTTTCACGTTTTTTACCGGCAGCTTCCAGCTTATTAAGATAATCTGCCCATAATTCATCCTGCTCTTTACCGAGATGATGCAGCCACTCCCATGAGTAGATGCCGGTATCGTGGTTGTCATCGAAGTGCAGACAAACGGCATAGCTGCCAATCGGTTCTATATTGGTAATATTGACATCTTTCTTGCCAAATTGCAGGACTTCTTCACCGGGGCCATGTCCTCTGACTTCGGCTGACGGCGAGTAAACGCGCAGATATTCACAGCTGAGTTCGTAATTGTTGCCGTCATCAAATGAAATCTCCAGTACACGGGATTTCTGATGCAGCTTAATACTAGTTGGTTTGGACGTATTGCTCATTGTTTTTTTACCGGAATCGAAATTAGGGATGCGAAGTATAGGCTAAAGGCCTGCTATTCTTCACACAGGAAACATGCGACTAACAGGTGCGCTGAAGTCATTTCATCCACTCAGCGGCACGTTCAGCAAAGTAGGTCAGAATACCATCGGCTCCAGCCCTTTTGAAGGCCAGCAGGGATTCCATCACGACAGCCTGTTCTTGCAGCCAGCCATTTTGTGAAGCGGCCATCAGCATGGCGTACTCGCCACTGACCTGATAGGCGTAGGTCGGTACACCGAACTGCTGCTTAACACGGTGCACTATATCGAGGTATGGCATGCCGGGTTTTACCATTACCATGTCAGCACCTTCTGCGATATCCAGTGAGACTTCACGCAAAGCTTCATCGCTGTTGGCCGGATCCATCTGGTAGCTGTATTTATTGCCGCCGGCAAGATTGGCGGCGGAACCCACGGCATCGCGAAACGGCCCGTAAAAGGAGGATGCGTACTTGGCCGAGTAGGCGAGGATTGCCGTGTGGATATAGCCATTTTCTTCCAGTGACTGTCGAATGGCACCGATGCGGCCATCCATCATGTCAGAGGGCGCAACAACATCGGCGCCCGCTTCGGCATGTGACAGCGCCTGCCTGACCAGTACGGCCACGGTTTCATCATTGATGACATAACCGGTTTCATCGATCAGGCCGTCCTGGCCATGGCTGGTAAAGGGGTCTAGGGCGACATCGGTGATGACACCGAGCTCCGGCACTGCCTGTTTCAGCGCGCGTACCGCACGCTGGGCCAGGCCGTCAGGATTATAGGCCTCTTCGGCCAGGTCTGATTTTTTATCTACAGCTACAACCGGGAACAGCGCTACAGCGGGCACGCCAAGTGATAGTAAGCGTTCACCAAGTGCACACAGCAAGTCAATGCTGAGTCGCTCGACACCCGGCATAGATGAGATGCTTTCGGTGCAATTTTCACCCTCGATAACAAAAACAGGCTGGATCAGGTCTGCAGCACTCAGGCGGTGCTCCTGCATCAGTGAGCGGCTGAACTGGTTTTTGCGCATACGGCGCATGCGCGATCCGGGGAAGCCGGCATCCTGCGTTTCCATTATTCTGTTACCTTTGCGTGTCTGAATTCAATTAGTGTTCGTTTTGGCTGTCTGAGCTTCTTCTCTTTTCATAAACCCGCCGTATGTTGCGGCAGAGCTGGCTGATATTATCCGTTTCATCAATCAGCACGAGTTTATTCTGAGTACGATAATATCTGATAAGCGCCCTGTTTTCCCTGTTTTGTGGCTTTTTTGTTGATTCGACCATTAATGCGCAGCTTACAGGCTGACCAATTCGTGCCAGAGCCATGTCCAGGGCCTGTGCCTGGATAATATTCTGCGGGTAGTTGCAGAGGATAAAACCTTCCGCGGTTACAGATGCACTCGATTGCCCGGTGATATCCTCAATTATTGAGTTGATAGCGTGGTCATCGGAAGGCAGGCCGGTGGCTGGATCGTATGAAACTTTTGCCCTGATGAGAGTGGTATCCAGAGCCTGTGATAAATCGTCTGAAAAATCCGGATGGAGAGCTTCGGGTATGGTTATTCGCACTAAGTCTCTATCCTGTAATTAAAAGTCATTCAGCATTTCCACTATCGATTTTGCCGTAATAAAGTTGCGAGAATGCTGTAATCGAGGCAAAATTAGGGGTTAAGGTTTAAGGAGTCTCCGACTTTATGTCCGATAATATACTCGATTTTACTGGAATAGAGCTACATGTGGTGGCAACAGCACTGAAAGGATAGAGTGCCCGGTTGTTTTCTGGCATCAGCAGGGGGCCAGTTTTGTCGCCTGCAGGATGGGCAACAAACGCTTTGCGGCACGCTATTATTGCACTCCTCGCGAGCAGGAAGCATTTGAAGTAATCGAAAAAATTCAGAAAAACTACATATTTTAATCTTAATCCACTGCCCATGCTGACAACAGTCTGATAGCAGTGATCAACGAGGAACTAGCAAATGGCTAAGAATGCATTTTATGCACAATCGGGTGGTGTAACCGCCGTTATTAACGCGTCTGCCTGTGGTGTTATCGAAACAGCCCGCAAACACAGCGACAAAATTGGTACGGTCTACGCCGGACGCAATGGCATCATTGGTGCACTGACTGAAGACCTGATTGATACGTCACTGGAGTCCGATGCCGACATTGCTGCACTGCGTCATACTCCGTCCGGAGGTTTCGGTTCATGCCGCTTCAAGCTGAAAGGCCTGGAAGAGAGCAAGGCAGAATACGAACGTTTGATCGAAGTGTTCAAAGCCCACGACATCGGCTATTTCTTTTATAATGGTGGTGGCGATTCAGCCGATACCTGTTACAAGATTTCCCAGCTGTCTGAAAAGATGGGCTACCCGATACAGGCCATCCATGTTCCCAAAACAGTGGATAACGATCTGCCGATCACTGATACCTGCCCGGGTTTTGGCTCAGTTGCCAAGTACATTGCCGTGTCTGCCCTGGAAGCCTCCTTTGACGTGCGCTCTATGGCCAAGACATCCACCAAGATATTTGTACTGGAAGTCATGGGTCGCCACGCGGGCTGGATTGCAGCTGCTGGTGGCCTGATCGAAGATCAGGGTATCCCGGTAGTCATCCTGTTCCCTGAAGTGGAATTCGATAAAGAAAAATTTATGGCGAATGTCAAAGCCAAGGTTGAAGAGCATGGCTTCTGCACTATCGTTGTCTCGGAAGGCGCGCACTGGCCGGATGGCAAGTTCCTTGCCGAGCAGGGAACACGCGATGCCTTTGGCCATGCCCAGTTAGGCGGCGCCGCTCCGGTGGTGGCTAATATGGTTAAAGATGAACTGGGATTGAAATTTCATTGGGCAGTTGCAGATTACCTGCAGCGTGCAGCACGTCACCTGGCATCGAAAACCGATGTTGAACAGGCCTACGCGGTCGGTAAAGCGGGCGTTGAGTTTGCCATCAGCGGTGATAATTCCATCATGCCTGCAATTGAACGTATCTCGAATGATCCGTTCGAATGGAAAATCGGTAAGGCACCATTATCCGAAGTGGCGAATGTAGAAAAAATGATGCCGATGAATTTCATTACGGATGACGGCTTTGGTATCACAGATGCATGTAAAGAATATCTGCTGCCACTAATTAAGGGTGAAGATTACCCGCCTTATAAGGATGGACTGCCGGATTATGTGACACTGAAAAACATCTCTATTGATAAGAAATTACCTGCTTTCGAAGTGTAATTGCTAAGGCCCCGGTAAATATCGGGACATTTTTCATAGCAGTATATGATTTTAAGCAGGGCAAAAAACCAGGCGGATGACAGACTCATCCGCTTTTTTTATGCCAACTGTAAAACAATTGAATATAAGTCAGTCTTAATACAGTGTATCTTGTCACATTGATTTATATCATTTTAATTGTCGCTTAAGAGCTGTATAAAGGCGTTTCGAACTGACTCAGGAGTCACTTTATGTCAACTACGCAACTATTATTTATTATCTGGGCAGCATTACTTGCTGTCGTATACGGGATCGTTACCACTCGCTGGATCAAAGGTCTGCCCTCCGGTGGTGAGCGTGTACAGGAAATTGCAGCAGCGATTTCCGAAGGTGCTCGAGCCTATCTTGCGCGCCAGTATAAAACGATTGCCATTGCCGGCACTATCATCTTTTTAGTGGTAGGTTATTTTCTCGACTGGACGACGGCTATAGGATTTGCTGTTGGCGCTATCCTGTCAGGTGCTGCTGGCTTTATCGGTATGAATGTCTCCGTTATGGCGAATTCACGCACGGCAACCGCAGCAGGGAAAGGTATCAATGCCGCGTTCCAGGTGGCATTCCGTGGTGGTGCTATTACCGGCATGCTGGTAGTGGGACTGGGGCTTGCCGGTGTTGCAGGCTATTACTCTCTCATGCTGGGCATGGGACTATCTGAAACCGATGCCCTGCATAGCCTGGTGGGCGTTGCCTTCGGCGGCTCGTTGATTTCTATTTTTGCTCGTCTCGGCGGTGGTATTTTTACCAAGGGTGCTGATGTCGGTGCCGATATTGTCGGCAAGGTTGAAGCAGGTATTCCGGAAGACGATCCACGCAACCCTGCAGTCATCGCTGACAATGTCGGCGATAATGTCGGTGACTGTGCAGGAATGGCTGCGGATCTGTTCGAAACCTATGCTGTGACAATTATCGCTACCATGTTTCTTGGTGGTGTCCTGTTCCCAGAAGCTGGGGCTGGCGTCGTTGTCTATCCATTAATGCTGGGTGCGGTTTCTATCATTGCTTCGGTTATTGGTACGTTTTTTGTTAAAGTGACCGATAAAGGACGTGTCATGATGGCCTTGTATAAAGGGCTGATTGTTTCAGGTGGCATAGCATTCGTCTCTTACTATTTTGTTACGCAGTCACTACTGGGTGAAAGCATCATGATTGACGGTGTTGCTGTGTCGACGATGAACCTGTTTTATGCTGCTGGCATCGGTTTGCTGTTAACAGCCGCAATGGTGGTGATTACCGAGTACTATACGGCGACTGAATTCGGCCCTGTGCGTGCTATCGCTAAAGCATCCACTACCGGTGACGGTACCAATGTTATTGCCGGGCTGGGTGTCTCAATGAAGTCGACTACATTGCCAGTACTCGCCGTTTGTGGCTCTATCTGGGGAACTTATGAACTCGCCGGCTTGTACGGTATAGCCATTGGTGCTACAGCGATGTTGTCAATGACAGGCATCATCGTTGCGCTCGATGCCTATGGCCCGATTACCGATAATGCCGGCGGCATTGCTGAAATGGCGGATCTGCCTGAAGGAATTCGTAATATCACAGATCCGCTGGATGCCGTGGGAAACACCACAAAAGCGGTTACCAAGGGCTATGCCATTGGTTCAGCGGGTCTGGCAGCACTGGTACTGTTCGCTGATTACACTCATGCGGTAGGCGAAAGCATCACCTTTGATCTGTCTAACCATATGGTAATCATTGGCCTGTTCATCGGTGGCATGGTGCCTTATTTGTTTGCTGCTATGGGTATGGAAGCCGTAGGACGCGCAGCGGGCGGCATCGTTAATGAAGTGCGCCGTCAGTTCAAAACTATGCCGGGCATTATGGATCATACTCAGAAACCGGATTATTCACGTGCAGTAGATATGCTGACCAAAGCGGCGATCAAGGAAATGATCATCCCGTCATTGCTGCCATTGCTGATTCCTGTACTGGTTGGTGTACTGCTTGGTGCACAGGCTTTGGGTGGTATGCTGATTGGTAGTATCATCACTGGTATCTTCCTGGCAATCTCCATGACCACAGGTGGTGGTGCATGGGATAACGCCAAGAAATACATCGAAGATGGCAACCATGGCGGCAAAGGTTCTGATGCCCACAAGGCAGCTGTGACCGGTGATACAGTGGGTGATCCCTACAAGGATACTGCGGGTCCTGCTATCAACCCGATGATCAAAATCATCAACATCGTTGCCTTGTTGATTGTGCCGATTATCTGATCTTTACGGTTATGCACTCAAAAGGCCGGACATTGTCCGGCCTTTTTTTTGTTTTCTGGATGCTGGCAACAGTATAATCCCTACTTTTCCACCCATGAGCAAAAGATATGAATCTTGACAGAGTATCCTCAGGCGCTGATATGCCGAATGAAATCAATGTAATTATTGAAATCCCTTCACATTCAGATCCGGTAAAATATGAAGTAGACAAGGAGACTGGTGCGATGTTTGTTGACCGTTTCATGGGTACAGCTATGCATTATCCGTGCAATTACGGATATGTGCCGCATACACTTTCTAAAGACGGCGATCCGGCGGATGTACTGGTGGTAACCCCGGTTCCTCTGATCAGCGGTTCGGTCATTGCCTGCCGCCCTGTCGGCGTGCTGAAAATGACTGATGAATCCGGTGATGATGCCAAGATACTTGCCGTGCCGACCACCAAATTGTGCCGTAGCTACGAATGTATCAATGAACTGAAAGATATGCCGCAGGTACTGGTCAACCAGATCGCCCACTTTTTCGAGCATTACAAAGACCTGGACGAAGGCAAATGGGTACGGGTTGAAGGCTGGGGTGATGTGGATGAAGCCAAGGTTGAGTTGCTAGCCAGTGTCGAAATGTTTAAGAATGCCCCTGAAAAGCCGAATTTTTGATTATATTCCTTATCTTGTTACGCACCCTGCTTTTTTCACTTTTGCTGCTTCTGCCTGTTGGGGGATATGCTCAGCCAGATGAATTGGGGCCCAATTTAACGGAAGATGTTCCTGTTCCAACTACAAAACCTGCATTGTCGACAAAGATGCAGGCATTGCTTGATGGAATAAGCACACCTGAAGCCGCTCTGGAACAATCCAGGGAATACCAGCAAAATGGACAATTCGGGCTGGCAAAAATTGTACTGTTACACGGCATAGAACTCACAAAAACTTCTGCTGATGACTCTGCGGCACTGACCGATGAGCTGGAATATGCGATGCCCCTTTTGCAGGCCAAAGAGCTGCTGGTTATTGGTAAACCGGATGAAGCCGAAGTCATTCTTGAAGATCTTGCCAGTAAATTTAACACTGATCAAAGGCGTGCAGACGAGATTTCTGCCTTGCGTGGTGCGCTGGAACAATCAAGGTTCCTGGCTACCGCCAGGCGTGATAATGAACAGGATGTGACCCGTGCAGTGCGTAAACGAATGGGCAGTTATTATAAGCAGTACGGCGCTTTCCCCGTTTATGCAGAACTCAACCGTTTGCTGCCGGCAAATGACAAGGTTTTACAGAATTATGAGATCATCTATTTCAAATCCGTTCCGAATGCTTATCGGATGGTGCTGCGGAATCTTCATAATAAGGAGAATTTGCTGAAGATAGAGGCGACGGGGTTGATAAAATAGTTAGTTTCAAGTTTCAAGTTTCAAGTTTCAAGTTTCAAGTTTCAAGACCAAAGACCAAAGCTTTTCACCACAGAGATGCATAGAGAAAAAAATTTCATGAAAGGCTGTTCTCGACCCGAAGCGGCCCTTTTTAATTAAATCCCCGGAAAATGTTAGAGGCTATATGAAAAGCAAGCGACGCCACAAACTTGCAGATCCGCTACGGTTCTTTGGACGCACGCTAGTTCGCATCAGTGC
>JAYEGM010000016.1:0-5888 GCA_034659075.1 Pseudomonadota bacterium | reverse complement strand
GGCTTCCTGATGTACTTGTTTGCCCTTGTCGTGCCCTTCGCCAGCCTGCTCTGGGTTATGCTAATCAAGCTCTTCATGGGCGGCCACATATACAGGAACAATGTGACGCCGGGTGTGTACCCCAAGTGGAGCAGAATGCATCTGCGAACCTGGTGTATCGGGCGACTGGAGAGTTCAGTGCTGCGTACCCTGAACAGCGTCTATCGCAGCGCACCACTGATGGCGTACGTGTTACGGCGGCTCGGGGCAAGTGTGGGTGTTAACCTGCAGTGTGCGAACGGCGTGGAGTTCTCCGGACCGCTGGATCTGCTCTCCATCGAGGACGATGTCGCTATCCAGACTGGAGCCCACATACGCATGTCGAGGTGGTCCGGGCAGGAGCTGCATATCGGCCCTGTACACCTCGAGAGCGGTTGCAAAATCGGTATGCGGGCGGCCATCGCTAACAACGTGACGGTGGGCCGCGGCAGCTGGATCACGCCATTTACACCCATCCTTCATAACATCGATGCGGAGGAAATGTGGGAGGGTGCTCCGGCGCGCTTCAGTAGTCGTTGCACTGCGCTGAAGCGTACGGCAAACAGCTGCCACAGCGCTTACCCGCGCTGGTTCCTTGAGGTGCTCAACATTGCGATGCAGGCCTTCCTGGACTTCTTTCTCATCGTCGTCCCGACCGCTGTGGTCACCTGGGTTGCCGCCAACTTTATACCGGTCAGAGAGGCGGAACTGGCCGGTGAATACTTCATGATGACACCGCTGCACGAGATTATCTGGCAGATAGGCCTCTACGCGTTCATCACCGCCTGGCTTACAATCGTCCTGATCTCACTGCTGGTCAGCCTTTTTCTGCGTTACACGGCCACCTCACCGGGGCTCTATTCGTCGCATGGGCTGAAGGGCGCTCTGCTGATGTACAGAATGAAGAAAATGAACCGTATCCAGCGTCAGTGGACCTGGACCATCACCGGGCAGTACCTGCGCGCACTCGCCGGTGTGCGCTTCCCGCGTTTAGGTGCCTCAGAGTGCGACCTGATGTACAACATTGTCCCGGAGCTTGTCAGTGCCGACTCCCAGGTGTTCTGGTCCAATGGCAGTTTCAGCAATATGCTCGACTATGGCGCTGAGCACATTAAGCTCTGCCGTCTCGACTTGCCACGGAATTTCTTCAGTGGCAACAACTGTGTTGCGGAGTCCGGACAATTCCCGTCCAACTTCCTGCTGGGTGTCTCCACGCCAGGCAATGACATACGCTTCCGGCGCCAGATGCGCTCCAGGCCTGGCGAGCCGATTACGGTGGCGGGAAACCCACCGGTGAAATTTGCCAGTGCGCACTTCGAAGCGGAAAATGAATCGCAAAGACTGCCGACCCTGCCGCTGTTCCTGGCACGCGTCTTCCTGAATGACATTTTCAGTATCGGCATTCTGCCCATTGCCGCTTTACTCGTCTATGTGATCCTGTACACCAGCCTGATACGCATGGAACTACATCTGCTGGTCAGTGCGTTCATTGCCCTGATTCTTGCAGACCTTATCCTGGTTGTCTCCTGCACAGCGATCAAGAAGATCCTCGTCGGCAGCCAATGGGGTTTCGCACACTCGACACCGTTCTGGTCGTGGCGGCACTTCAGCTACTTTTTCGCGCAGGACTGCTTCTTCTCCTGGTGCAGGATGTCCCTGAGAATGTCACGTGGCACAGTTCTTTCGAATATTATCCTGCGTGGTATGGGCTGTAAGATAGGCAAGCGGACTATCGTATCCTCGCCTATGCAGGCCTCAGACTGGAATGCGGTGAGCTTTGGTAACGATTGCATGGTCAACGGCTTCCTGCAATTTCACACCTTCGAGAATATGCGCTTAAAGGTTAAACGAACTGAAATCCGGGATGGCAGCGCCATCAACTTCGGCGCCACGGTAATGGGTGGGGCGCTCATCGAGCCCGGTACCACGCTGCTGCCATTAAGCCTGGTCCTGAAGGCGATGCATCTGCCCACTGCCATCTACGAGGGCAGCCCGGCGGAACCTGTGGGTGGGGTACAATCTATACGTTCCGAGCAGCTACTCAAAGAGGCCCCTGTATCCTGATGAGTAGAAATAACAGCAATCAGGTCAGCGATTTTTTTGCCGCCAGCTCGCGCGATGTAACACCGGTGTCCGTGAGTCATGTCGCTGATGTATTGTATGCACCGGTTTCGCACGATCCAGAGGTAACGAGGCGTTGCACACTGGTTCTGTCAGATACTGAGCTGCAGAGGGCAGACCGCTTTGTAACGCAAGAAGATAAGACCCTGTTCATACAGCGTCGGGCATTTCGCCGCTACTGCGGTGCACTCGCGCACGAATCGTCACAGTCATTATCGCAGATGTCTTTCATCGAGACGGAAAACGGGCGCCCCCGTCTCCCCGATTTACCCGATTACTGGTTTAGTTTCTCCTCATGCCGCTTCGGTTTTGTCGCGGCGTGGTCGTCGACGCATGGGATTGGTGTCGACGTCGAAGATCATACGAGGGGGCTGCAGGCTACAGAACTCGCTCAGCAGTTTTTTTCGACGGCTGAAGCCCGGGCTGTTGATGGGAGTAGCGGTCTGGAAAGTCGGCAGACTTTCTTCAAATTCTGGTGCCTCAAGGAAGCCGCACTAAAATCCATCGGTGAGGGCTTACCCTTTGGCCTCGACAGCTTCGAATTTGAGTTAGAGCCAAATCTGCGTGTCGTTGATGCACCTCCTGAACACGGCGGAGCAGAGCAATTTGACGCCCGATTGATCGAAACAACTGACAGTTACACCGCTCTGCTTATCCGCAACCTGGCCTGATGTAACTGCTGCTGGAAGCCGCCTGATTTACCATCCTGAATCACTCTCGGATACGCAGCGGCTGCCACTTCAGGTAGGTCAGGCAACGCCACAACCACTCGACGGGGCCGAAGCGGAATCGTCTCAACCACCACTGGCAGGCAACGGCCTGAACGGCGAAGATAAGCACCGCGCAGATGGTGACAGCGGCCGGGCCCAGTTTAAAGACCTGGCCGAAGCCGTAGCCGTAGAACAGGGTGGTGAACATCAGGGTCTGGGTCAGATAGACGGTCAGGGCGAGGCGGCCAACTGCCGCCAGAGGCGCCAGGACGGCCTTAGCGCGGGAAGTCTGTGCAGCAAGGATGAGTGTCGCCGCATAGCCCAGCGCCAGTGCTGTGACGCCGAAAGTGAAAAGTAAATCACCGGCAAACTGTACACCCGGACCGGCTTGCTGCACTCGGAATACCGCGTAGCCGGCAGTGGCGGCAAGTACCCGTTCCGCCGCCATCGCTGCGAGACCGATACCCAGCCCCCAGAATCGTGTGCGAGCGATGAGCGAAACATGGCCGGGGATGTCTCGCATGATCCTCGATCGGCCGAGGCAGAAACCGAGAAGAATCATCGCGAAAACCGTCAGGCCTGACTCCGGTGTGTAGAGATCCTCAAAGGGATCCGCGGGGATCGCACTGGCGTTATCGGCCATAACCTCGGTTAGCGACCCAATGGCATAGACGTGCGTGCGCTGATCCTGCTCGAGTTCAGAAAGGGCTTCGCTTACGCTTTGAGTCTTTTCTGGTTCGGCAGATTCATCCAGGCCTGAGGTGAAACGGGCCAGCGGAAAGATTAGCATCAGCGCAACCGCCAGAACCAGGAGCTTTCGCACCGGTAGACGATGAAAGAGGAGTAACGCCAGCCCGAGCTCCGCATACAGCATCAGGATGTCGCCGTCGAACAGCAGCGCATGTGCAGCACCAAGGGCAAAGAGCACAACCAGCCGCCGCAGATAAGTCGGGAGAATGGGGAAGCCTCGTGTATGGGCGCTCTGCAGCTGTACCGCAAAGCCGAAGCCGAACAGAATGGAAAACAGAGTCCACATCTTCGATTCAAAGAAGACGCGCATGATCGCGAATGAAAATACGTCTAGCGGGCAGTTCCAGGCGATCGAGTAGGCACCGAAGCCGTACATGTTTACCAGCAGCACACCGAACAGGGCGAAGCCGCGGACCATGTCGACCTCGACTATGCGCGAGGCTGGGGAAAGTGGAGCAGGGGTGTCTCTAGTCAAGGATGTTTTTGCGAGGGGGATAGAATGATTTTACACTTGAAGTTGTAACGGAGAAAACAAAAAGGCCTTCATTGTTGAAGGCCCCCAGTTACAATCAGGATTAATTAAATCCTGGAGATAGATTATTTTACTGGGAATGATTCCCATACAGCGCTATCAGGACAAATGACATCATCATTCTTATCGTCCATTACTGCAAGTTCTGAGTCGCCATAAGCGTCCCAGAATTTACCCCATGCTTCAAAGTTAGGTGCGATAACTACAAAAGTCAGATCAGTTTCACCCATGTCGTTAACGGCTACCGGGAAGTTAACGTAAGCCTGCAGACCTTCACCACCATTAAGTTTTTTTGCAGCCGCTAGCCACTTAGATGCATATTCTTTGATTCCTTGTTCAGTGGCATCGTCGTCCATTTCGCATTTCCACATTTGCATGGCGCTGCCAGCATAGGATGGAGCAGCTACAGCCAGCAGTGTTGATATAAGTAAAGATCGTACTGGAGTTTTATTTTTCATAGGGTAATTCTCCTTTTTTTGAAGCAGTAAAAACTACACTGGTTTAGTGAGGTATGTCAACTCAGGCAGCTACAGCCTGGTGAGTTTTTGATGAGTTGAATCGATTGATACATAAAAGTTATTCAAAGCACCAGAATGGATATATTGTTATGGATTTTCAACAACAGTATAAATGACGGTATTGCCCTGGAAGGCAGGCTTATAGTAGATACCATTGCAGTTATGGTAGGTAATTCCTGCATAGGGAATTGTTGTGCAACCCGTAGGTAGAACTGTAACACTCGTTCCTACAGTAACAGTGGTTGGGGATGCCACTACAACCGTTGGCGAGGACGCTACGGCAGCGGTAGTAACCACTGCAGCTGTCCCTACAACCGCTGCTGTAGTTACGGCAGTACGACGGCGTGTTCTACGTCTGACACCACCAACACTGACAGGGGTCAGGGGACGGCCGACACGGGCTTCTGCATTTGTTACTAGTACGGCTGAAACAGCAGTGAAGCCAAATTGGGTTGATTCATCAAGATCACCGCTCATAAATAAAACACCAATAGCGGTCAAGAAAAATATTCTGGTTAAATTATTCATGGTTTTTTGCTTTCATCCTGCTAGTGTGAAACGGTGTTAGAGAGTAATTCGATTTTTTCTGCTTTTTCAGGTGCAGTAAATTTAAATACATCATCAGAAAAATCAGGCTGGGTATTCCACGTCATTTCTAAATTAAATTGAGGGCTGCCAGTGGTCCATCTTGATGTGACCACATATCTTTTCGGTAATGGCTGGTCACCTGTTTGAATCCAGACTTGCCAGTCTACTTCAGTATTGCGAAAAGCGAGATGATGGCATTCAACACCATCAACAATTCCCTTGCCAACATAAAAACCGGATATCAGTTCATTTGATAGTTTGTCATAACTATCTTTGCCAATTAAGTCAGCGCCTGGAGCAGTGAGGTCAAATTGGTTAATGGCCCAGGTCAATGTGTCAGAAATATTAGCTGGCGCATCAACTGTGGCATAAAGATTTTCCGGATGACTGAGCATGCTAAATGACTTGCCATCATAATAAAAACTTTGATCAACTGCATCGCCTTTGCGTGTGAAATAAAGCTTGTCAGGTCGGCTTATAGCGCCGGTATTGTAGTGATCAAACATAATCTTTTGACCTGAATCCAGCACGCTTTCTATGGTTGAATGACTGGTGATGCTGAATTTATTCAGACCATCAAGATAATCACTCATTTGTTTCAGTATTCTATCTGCTTCTTTCTCTACGTCTGGCATTTCGGCCAAAGCAGCA
>JAYEGM010000015.1:3588-5907 GCA_034659075.1 Pseudomonadota bacterium | reverse complement strand
CTTCGTGCCTCAGCACCAACCTACAGCAAAATCTATTTTCATGTCTAATGTAGTCAATTTTGATCTGTTTCGAATACTACAAAGCAGAAAACAGATATTGTAATTATTTTTATGGGACAGTAATGACCTAAAACGTAACAGGTAAAACGGCCTTAATGACGATGATCAATAGGGCGGAGTAAGGTAAAATCGGGACAGGTAAAATGGGGCTTGTTTTTCCCATCCATCGTTAGAAAAAGGAAACGTAATGACAAGTAAATGTTTTTTTTGTCGGATGCTCATCAACGACACCAGGAATGAAATCCTGGCGCAAAATGATCTGGCTGTGATAATTCGCGACACCCAACCGGTGAGCAAAGGGCATTCACTGATTATTCCCCGGCGTCATGTCAGTTCATTCTTTGATACAAGCCCTGAAGAGCGTATGGCATTAATGGATCTGCTTGATCTGACCAGGAAAGACCTGGACAGGGAATTCAGCCCCGATGATTACAATATTGGAATCAATGATGGCCCCTTAGCAGGACAGTCCATTCCTCATCTGCATATGCATCTTATTCCACGTTACAAGGGTGACAAGGAAGACCCTCGCGGAGGGGTGCGCTGGATACTTCCGGAAAACGCAAAGTACTGGTAGCGTATTATTCATTCCTACCCCCTCAACGTCATTCCGGACAGTAGTGGGCGAAGGCCGGAATCCATCTTTTTATTTTCAATCTTGAAACTTGAAACTTGAAACTTGAAACTATTCTTGTCCTTAGTACTTCCTTTCCCCTTTAAGCTGCAGTCTCCCCATTGCACCACCTGCCAAGGCTTGGGAGAATAAGCAATTAACCAACAAGCGAAATTACAATTAAACTCGTGTGGGACAAGCCTCATGAAAGTAATCTGGAATTTACTGCGTCATCGACTGGTCTGGCTAATTCCGACAATGTTTTGCTTTGTTGGCGTCGCCGATGGTAATGATGTGGATGTACGTGCTTCAGTGAGTGGCAGATATAGTGATCTACTCCTAACAATTCACTGCCCCAACGATGTAAAGCAGTATGGGGAATTCAAGGAGTATGGCTACAGGGCCGGTGAGAGCTGGTGCGGATACACAGGTGTTTCTGGATACCTGGTCTGGGTGAACCCTAACTGGTATGTCTGGCGACACAGAACGCGCACAACCGGACGTAACAGTCGTCCATATATACCGGGTTATGACAGTAATGAAAAAAAATCTACTGACACAGATTGTAGACCTGTTCATGCCGGAATCGTGACAGTTTTGCCTTGTAGATAGACAGTTATTTACAGAGCGTCAGGCGCTATAGGTTTAAGCTTTTGGTCTTCCATAAAACGTAAAACCTAAAACGTAACACCCTTTTGTAGGAGCGCCGCCCCCGGCGCGATAAGTTTAAGTCTTTGACCTTCCTTTCCCCTTTAGCCTTACCACTTTCCTCCTTAATCTACCTTCACCTGGAACCTGGATCTTTTCCCCTTCCTTCCAGTCATTACCAAAATAATGCGTATTGACACTGTAAATACATTTATCTATATTGGAAATCTATGGATAGACGTTATGAACTGAATGGAATCATGTTCGTTTGGGATGAATCGAAAGCCCGCAAGAACCTGGCAAAACATGAAATAAAGTTTGAACAGGCGGTTGAGGTTTTTTTCGATCCATTCTTCAGGGTGATAGATGCCAGCCCGGAAACAGAACCACGGGACGCAGTTATCGGACTGGATACTGACTGGAATCTATTATATGTGGTTCATATAGGCATTGAAGATGATTGCCTGCGTATCATCTCAGCCCGTAAGGCTACTCGTAGCGAGAGACAATATTATGAAGATTGATAACCTCAAGAAACGGATTGACCGCAACCGTCCAATGACATCGGTAACGCTCCGCATGCCCGAAGATGTTGTAGCAGATCTAAAACGCATTGCTCCTCATCTTGGCTTTACCGGATACCAGCCACTGATGAGAGCATACATAGGCCAATGCCTACGCAAAGATCTTGAACGCCTGGATAACGACACAGTCACCGATTTAGTCACCAATCTTAAACATCGTGGAGTGAGTGAAAAATTACTTGAAGAAGCACTGACAGAAGTGCTGCATGGCTGAATTGAAAGTATTACGTATTACGATTTAGGTGTTACGTAAAACCTAAACCGTAAAACTTAAAACGATGTTTTCTCCCTTGTCATGAAACTGTCATGTCCCTTCGTTATTATCCGCAAAGTATTTATCCAAATCTGAAGGGAGTGAAGAATAATGAAGAAAATGATTCCTGCGGCATTGTCGCTATTATTTTTAATGCCAGC
>JAYEGM010000015.1:0-3488 GCA_034659075.1 Pseudomonadota bacterium | reverse complement strand
CCCTTGTCATGAAACTGTCATGTCCCTTCGTTATTATCCGCAAAGTATTTATCCAAATCTGAAGGGAGTGAAGAATAATGAAGAAAATGATTCCTGCGGCATTGTCGCTATTATTTTTAATGCCAGCCACCACGATGGCAGCACCAGGTGCGATCGTGACCAATGGCAACAATGATGGTCCCGGTTCGCTCAGGGCAGCGTTGGCCAGTGGTGCCAGCAACGTCGTGATCAAGAGTTCCGTGGATACCATCCTGGTAGAGAGCACCCTGGCGTATGCAGGTACTGTAGCATTAAAAATCACCGGCTCCGGCCAAACTCTTGATGCAACCGGCCTGGATAACGACATCGTCGCGATTACCAATGGCGCAGATCTTACCGTGTCGAACCTCACCCTGGTAGGCCCCGGTAATTACAAGGGCTATTTTGACCTCGACAAATATGACGGGGGCAAAGGCATATTCGTTGCAGTGCCGGAGACACGCGAGGGCGTTGTTAATGTAAAACTGACCAATGTTTCCGTTACCGGTGTTGGCAACCACGGTGTACATGTTTCCGACTGTTCCCTGGGTGATTCATGTGGCGGCGGCAGCGGAGGCGGCGGTAATGGTTCTCCGGCATCTATCGATATGCAGCTGGTTGATGTGACTGTTGATGGTGTTGGATTTGGTAGACAGGATGCAGATGGCGTTCGAGTCGACGAACGTGCTGATGGCGATATTACCTTCTCTGCCTCAAACTCCTCGTTTATCAACGTTGGTGCCGACGGCGTCGAGCTGGATGAAGGCAATGACGGCAATATCATTCTCAATGTGCGCAACAGCACCTTTAATACCAATGGCGAGTACTGCCTGTTCGACACAGACCTCGAAAACGGTGACGCAAAATGCCTGGATGACGGTGACCCGGACGTTGATGATGGCTTCGACGTCGACGAAGCCGGCGCAGGATCAATTACCGGCAAAGTCAGCAACCTGGTTGTCGAGGGCAATTTTGACGAAGGCCTGGACTTTGATGAAGAAGATGAAGGCGGCTTTGATCTTGAAATCACCTCCGTCTACGCAATCAACAATGAAGACGAAGGCGTCAAGCTTTCTGAAGAAGACGAAGGCTCGATCGACGTCAGCCTGAAAGCGATAGATCTGCAGAACAACAACGGCAGCAAGGAAGACAGTGAAATCGAAGAGGAAGACGAAGGTACCGTCGCCGTGACCGTGACTGGTTCATCCATCGACGAGTTGAAAGTCGAAGAAGATGGCACCGAGGCCGGCACGATAAAAGTGCGCGGTTCTTCTATCCTTGAACCCCTCGACCTGGACAACGTCAACGAAATCTAGGTTCTGCGTTCAAGCAGCCAGAAAGAGGGCCGGGGTGATTATCACTCCGGCCTTTTTTATTTTTCTTCAAATCACCATTCACCCAGGAAAGGTGTTTGTAGGTGCGAATTCATTCGCACGCTGTAGGAGGCCCGCCCTCGGGGCGATAGGTTCAACATTTTGATCTTCCCCAAATACGTAAAACCTAAAACGTATATCATCAACTTCTGCGCGAATTGTCGCACCTACAATGCACTAACTTGGCTGTTAAACACGAACCACCCTGGTGCATCAGTACCTTTTATCTCGCCAACACCATAGCCATTAACATTGCAGGGTATAGCTGTCACCGCAATGGCACAATTATGCTTATAATTGCTAACGATAACGGATTGTTAATGATTATCTCAACTGGGATGGATAAATAAATGGTGACAGCAGGCATTTGGTTAAGTTTTGCTTTTATATTGGGCCTTCTTGTGCGGCAGGTTGGCCTGCCGCCGCTGATCGGCTACCTGGTCGCCGGGTTTACCTTGAGCACCCTGGGTTATGAGAGCAACTCGATACTAAAAGAAATAGCTCACGCTGGCGTTTTGCTGTTGTTATTCAGCGTCGGCCTGAAGCTGCGCCTGAGTACCCTGATCCGTCGCGAGATTCTCGCCGGTTCACTGCTGCATATGGCCATCATGGGTGGGCTGACTTATCTGATCATTATATTGACGATCGATGTTGATCCGATGCTGGCGCTGATGTCGGCCATTGCCCTGTCCTTTTCCAGCACCGTGGTGGCCGCCAAGGTGCTCGAGAGTAAACGTGAGCTGCGTGCTTTTCATGGCCGCGTGGCGATTGGCATTCTGATTGTGCAGGACCTGGTGGCCGTAGCGGTGCTGAGCCTGGGCAGTGGCGAGGCACCATCAATCTGGGCATTGACGTTACTCGGCCTGTTATTTTTACGTCCACTGCTGTTCCGTTTGCTGGATGTCACCGGGCATGGGGAACTCGTGGTGCTGTATGGCCTGTTGCTGGCACTGGTCATTGGTGGCTCAAGTTTCGAGCACCTTGGTCTAAGTTCAGAACTCGGTGCTTTGTTGCTGGGTATCATGCTTGCCAGTCATAAGCGTGCGGAGGAATTGTCACGCTCGATATGGGGTCTGAAAGAGGTGCTGCTGGTCGGCTTTTTCCTGCAAATCGGTTTGTTGGGCCATCCCGATTTTGCCACTATCCAGCAGGCCCTGTTGATTAACCTGCTGCTGCCGATCAAGGCCATGTTGTTTTTCTTTATCCTGCTGCTGTTTAAATTACGTGCCCGCAGCGCCTTCCTCGCCGGCCTGAGCCTCGCAACCTATAGTGAATTTGGTCTGATAGTCGCGAACATGGGCGTTAAACAGGGTGTGTTTGCCGCAGAGTGGATGGTGCTGCTGGCGGTAACGGTGGCAATTTCGTTTGCTATCAGTGCCCCGTTGAATCGGCATGCCCATGAACTATATGAATGGCTTGAAAAGTTTCTGCATCGTTTCGAAAGCCATCAGCGCCACCCCGATGATGAACCCATTCACATCGGCAACTCGCATGTGATTGTCATGGGCATGGGGCGCGTAGGCAGTGGCGTGTATGATTCATTTGCTGACAAACAGTATCGCATAATCGGTCTTGATTCGGATCCCATCAAGGCAGAGCAACAGCGCAAGCAGGGCAGGCGGGTATTGTATGCCGACGCGGAAGACCCGGGGCTCTGGTCAAACATGATCCTCGACGGTGTGCATACCATCATGCTGACCATGCCAGAGCTGGAGGCCAAAGTCCTCGCCACACGACAGCTGCGTAAACGGGGTTATACCGGCACCATCTCAACCACCATCGTATTCGAAGAAGAAGAGGCGCCACTGAAAGCCGCCGGCGCCGATTATATTTACAACTACTACGACGGCGTAGGCAGCAGCTTCGCACAAAGCACAATTGAAAACGTGATACTTCCGAATGAAGCCTAGGGTGCAAGGAACCAGGATGTATATGCAACCCCGCAGGTTCGAATTCATTCGAACAAAAGATTTCCTGATTACCCATAAACTTCAGCCATCTTGAGAAGTCGATACGGCATTGGAGGTGTTCGTAATGAAACATAGAGTAGCCGGTCTATCATGGCGGGTAAATCAAATCGTCGGTTAAAACGATACT
>JAYEGM010000014.1:0-5939 GCA_034659075.1 Pseudomonadota bacterium | reverse complement strand
TCAGCAATTATTTTCCCATTATCATCAATGAACGGCAGCTTACCCTTTGGTGCTTTTCGCAGATTTACCAGTCCCGGTATATTTTCAAATTGAATGCCGGCCATCCGCATATAAGCATCTACTTTCAGGACAAAAGGGCTTGCGTCGGCAACGCCAAAATTATTACCAAAGCCGTAGAGTTTTATCATTCTTATTCCTTTCTTTAATTTTCTTAATCAGAGGCTCCGTAACCTTTCCCCTGCATTTCCCCCATGAGTGGTCTCATCGCATGCAATAGATTAGCAAACAGAGTCGGATTCGCCTTCTCCTCCTGTGCCAGCAGCTGCTTCATATGCTCTCTTTGTGTCGGTTTACTGAAACAGGCAGGGCAATTATCAGCAATCACCGGTAATTCTGCAGCTTCCGCAAATTTAGACAGCTGCCGCTCCCTGACATAGACCAGTGGCCGAATCACCTGCAAATCGCCCGCATCGATAGTATAACTTGCCTTCATGGTGCGCAGACTGCCGCCATAAAAACTGCTCATCATAAATGACTCGGCCAGATCATCCAGATGCTGTGCCAGTACCAGCTTGTTACAGTCATGCTCTCTGGCAGTGGAATACAAAATCCCCCTTCGCATGCGGGAACAGTAGGCGCAGAACGAGTTACGCCCCATATTTTCTTCGGCCTGCTCGGCGATTGCCTGCTTGCGGTAGTAATAATCAATGCCTAATCCAGCCAGGTATGCCTTTAATGGTGAAGGGTCGAAGCCTTCAATGCCGGGGTCTACTGTCGCCACCATCAGCTGAAAGCGAACCGGTGCGTAGCTTTTCAGGTGGTGCAGCAGATGCAGCAATGACAGAGAGTCTTTGCCTCCGGACAGTCCCAGCAGCAACCTGTCGCCCTGTTCAATCATTTGATAGTCAGCAATAGCCCTGCCTACGGGCCTGAGCAGATTCTTTGGCGGTTTTATTACAGGCTTCATTGCGCTGTCTGCTTTTTCCACTGAAATATGAGTTTGTTCTTCCATTTGCTCGACAGACATAGTCAGGATGCACCTTTGGCAAGAAACTGGTAGAATTGCCGATCTTTTTTTATAGACTGACAGAGTGCGGTATTTTTCATGGCTAAAGACTTTTTATTTACATCCGAATCAGTTTCCGAAGGACACCCCGACAAGGTTGCCGACCAGGTCTCCGACGCCATTCTTGATGGCCTGCTGGCGGTGGACCGCCACTCACGTGTAGCCTGCGAAACACTGGTCAATACCGGCATGGCCGTTATCGCCGGTGAAATCACCAGCAACGCGAATATCGACTATAGCGAAATTGTCCGCAAGACCATAGTTGATATCGGTTATGATTCATCAGAAATCGGTTTTGATGGCAAATCCTGTGCCGTACTGGTGTCACTCGACAAACAGTCACAGGATATCGCCGCAGGAGTCAACACGGGCGAAGGCATAGACCTGGACCAGGGTGCCGGTGATCAGGGCCTGATGTTTGGTTATGCCTGTGATGAAACGGACGTGCTGATGCCCTTCCCGATCCATTACTCACATCGTCTGGTTCATCGTCAGGCAGAATTACGCAAGAACGGGACTTTGCCATGGCTGCGCCCGGATGCAAAATCCCAGGTCAGCGTACGTTATATCGACGGCGTCCCCAGTCATGTTGACACGGTCGTGCTGTCTACCCAGCACTCACCGGATATCGAACATAAGCAGCTGGAAGAAGCCATCATCGAAGAAGTCATCAAGCCGGTCATACCAGCTAACATGATCAGCAAGGAAACACGCTTCATGATAAACCCCACCGGACGCTTTGTTATTGGCGGCCCGGTAGGTGACTGCGGCCTGACAGGACGTAAGATTATCGTCGACACCTATGGTGGCAGTGCCCGACATGGCGGCGGTGCCTTCTCTGGTAAAGACCCGTCTAAAGTAGATCGTTCCGCTGCTTACGCCCTGCGCCATGTGGCCAAAAATGTGGTGGCTGCAGGCCTGGCTAAACGCTGTGAGGTGCAGGTAGCCTACGCCATTGGCGTTTCAGAGCCTGTCTCACTGCTGGTCAATACCTTTGGTACCGGCAGCATTCCTGAAGAACAGATCGAAGCCCTGATACGTGTGCATTTTGACCTGCGGCCACGCGGCATCGTTGAAGCACTGGATCTGCTGCGTCCGATCTACCGCAACAGCGCCGCCTACGGACATTTTGGCCGGACTGAGGAACAGTTCAGCTGGGAAGCCCTGGATAAAGTCGACGCCCTGCGTGATGATGCAAATATAAATCAGGCCGCAACAGCCTGAACACCACACATGAACTAAACACGAACTAAACACCAGGAACATATTAAGAGGATAACAATGAGCGTACAACCCGTAGAAAACCTGACACCGGATTACAAGGTCGCCGACATGAGTCTGGCTGAATGGGGACACAAGGAAATCAGCATCGGTGAAGTAGAAATGCCCGGTCTTATGGCACTACGTGAAGAATATGGTGACGCCAAGCCTCTCAAAGGCGCTCGCATAGCCGGCTGCCTGCACATGACAATTCAGACTGCAGTACTGATCGAAACACTGGAAGCACTGGGTGCCGAAGTACGCTGGTCATCATGCAACATCTTCTCCACCCAGGACCAGGCCGCTGCAGCCATCGCTGATAACGGCACACCGGTTTTTGCCTGGAAAGGTGAGACCGAAGAAGAATTCTGGTGGTGCATCGAACAGACCATCTTTGGCCCGGATGGCTGGCGCCCGAACATGATTCTTGATGATGGCGGCGACCTCACTCTGCTGATGCATGAAAAATATCCCGATCTTCTCAAAGATGTCCGTGGCATTTCTGAAGAAACCACTACCGGCGTACATCGCCTGTATGAAATGGCCAATGAAGGCAAGCTGCTGACGCCGGCAATAAACGTCAATGATTCGGTCACCAAGTCAAAATTCGACAACCTTTATGGCTGCCGTGAATCACTGGTTGATGGCATCAAACGCGCTACAGACGTAATGATTGCCGGTAAAATCTGCATAGTACTCGGTTACGGTGATGTCGGCAAAGGCTGCGCACAGGCATTCAAAGGCCTTGGTGCTACCGTCATGGTGACAGAAGTTGACCCTATCTGTGCCCTGCAGGCAGCAATGGAAGGCTATCGTGTAGTCGACATGAATGAAGCCTGCGCTTACGGTGATATTTTCGTTACCGCTACTGGCAACCTTGATGTAATAACGCATGACCACATGCTGAAGATGAAGAACGAATCTATCGTTTGTAACATTGGACACTTTGATTCTGAAATCGCCATCGCATCGCTGAAAGAATATACATGGGAAAATATCAAGCCACAGGTTGACCATGTCATCTTCCCTGATGGCAAGAAGCTTATTGTACTGGCTGAAGGACGCCTGGTTAATCTCGGTTGTGCTACAGGCCACCCGAGTTTCGTGATGTCTGCCTCGTTCACCAACCAGGTCATTGCGCAAATTGAATTGTGGAACAACCCGGATAACTACGAGAACATCGTCTACGTCCTGCCTAAAAACCTCGATGAAAAAGTCGCGCGCCTGCATCTGGAAAAGATTGGTGTCAGCCTGAGTGAGCTGTCTCAGAAACAGGCAGACTACATTCGTGTGCCGGTCGAAGGACCCTACAAGCCTGAAACTTATCGTTATTGATTTGAAACCCGGGTTTCAAGTTTTAAGTTTCAAGATAAAGAATAAACCTCTGCGTGCCAGAGTCATTAATGATGAGATATTCTGACTTTAAGGGGTTTTAATCTTGAAACTTGCAACTTGAGACCTGAAACTTCTCCATTTGAGATTTCAAAACATGTCCCAGGATATAAATAAAACTTTCAGTCTCGAATACTTTCCTGCGCGCACTGAAAAAGGCGAGCAGTCACTGGCTGCCGCACGCAAAGAATTAAGCAAGTTAAAACCTGCCTTTGCCTCAGTCACCTTCGGTGCCGGCGGCAGCACGCAGGATGGCACCTATCAGACAGTAAGAGCTATCATTAAGGAAGATGGTATCGAAGCTGCTCCCCATATCTCCTGCATCTCAACCAACAAGGATACTTTGGCCAAAATGCTCGTTGATTACCGCGAACTGGGCGTCAAGCGCCTGGTCACACTGCGTGGTGATACTCCTTCCGGCTACGGCATGGCCGAGCATAATGAACTGCGATACGCCAACGAGCTGGTAGAGTTCATTCGCCAGCAAACCGGTGACTACTTCACTATTGAAGTTGCCGCCTATCCGGAGTTTCACCCGCAGGCGACCAACGCCCACGAGGATTTAAAAAACTTCAAACGGAAAGTTGATGCCGGTGCTGATTCTGCCATCACCCAGTACTTCTTTAACCCGGATGCTTACTTCCGTTTTATAGATGATTGCCAGCGTATGGGTGTAAATATCCCAATTACCCCGGGCATTATGCCTATAACCAACTACAAACAGCTGGCCAGGTTCTCGGATGCCTGCGGTGCAGAAATCCCACGCTGGATTCGTAAGCGGCTTGAGTCTTATGGCGACGACCTCGAATCCATCAGAGAATTCGGGCTGGATGTCGTCACACACTTTTGTGGGCAATTACTTGATGGCGGGGCACCGGGTTTGCACTTCTATTCGATGAACCGTGCTGAACCGGTTCGTGCCATCTGGAATGACCTCAAGCTGTCTGGATGACATTTTCTAATTTCCGAATAATCCCTGGTCAAAAAAAGCCACGCACCACTGCATTAATGAGCCAAAGTGCCATTCACCTGGCCATTGGACCTGACAACCAGTAATTGTCATTTATCTACCCACAGTCTCCTTGCCTTCGCCACCGAAACGGGTAGCAAAATAACCGATAAGTAATCCCGCCAGCGCACCTTCGAGAACAAACCAGAACGGTGAACTGAGTGCCCCGTCTGCCCCGAACACAGCATGCATCATCGCCTGCATATCGTCGTAAGCAAAGAAGGTCAGCACGAAGTTCATCCAGGCGCCAATGATGGTTGAGCGAAACCACCATGGGAACGGTAGCTTTAGTACAGGGTGGTAGGTGAATACACCAAAAACACCAATGATGGCACCCAGCGTTGTGTACCAGAACAGGATACCCCAGCGCAGCAGCCAGCCAGCATCGGGTAAAAAATAGGGCAACAGGATAAAACCGGTCAGGCCGAAGACGAATCCAATGCCCTTGCCAATTGCAATGCGAGTCATTAAAGAAGGATTACCGAACATATGTCATCTCCGCTGTTGTATGCCATTTTCAGATGAATGACTGGGTAGCCGCTAATCATCTGCTCCGTAAAAGAAATAACAGCGCTTACCCTGGCGCCTGGCTTCATACATTGCCTCGTCAGCACGGACCAGCAGTGTTCGGGTATCACTACCGTGATCCGGATAAAGGGCTATGCCGATACTAGCCCCTATTCTTACATCTTTCAGTGCAGGCGTATGCATGTTTGAAATCGATTCGACCAGCTTGTCCGCCAGGCTCTTGACCTGATCCAGCCCATCAAGGTCCTCGACCAGCAGCACGAACTCATCACCGCCAATGCGAGCCAGGGTATCTTCGCGCCTCACATTTTGTGTCAGCTTGTGTGCTACATCCTGCAACACCTGGTCTCCTACCTCATGACCCAACGCATCGTTTACCTGCTTGAACCCATCCAGATCGATAAATAGCACGGCAAGCTGGCTTTTTATGTAAGTTTTACGGGCCAAATTCGTAGCCACCCGTGGAAGAATTCCTTTTTCAATATCATAAGATATTTTGAGATACTATTTTCTTCTTTATCACTCAGCACATTCATTTTTTGTGAAATTATGCCATTTTCCTATTTCCATCATTGATGATTTTCAAAAATGATACTGAAATATAGTTCAAATATCTGGTTTTGGCCGAAAAAAAGGGGGCAGCTTTCACTGCCCCCCTTTTTTTTAAACAGACTACGTTTATTT
>JAYEGM010000013.1:0-5953 GCA_034659075.1 Pseudomonadota bacterium | reverse complement strand
CATCAATAACAGACTTGGCAACCCGGTTCAGAACGACCAGACGATCTTCCGTGTTCTTTACCTTGTCGCCCGGGATGATGAAGACCGAAAGATCTAATTCCGGTACATCAACTTCCCAGTCCCATCTAAGTTGACAGACTTCCTGTTCCCGGCAGCCCGTATTTACCTTAAACAGGCACATACGAGCTAAATGATCTGGGAGTGCCCTGAATAATGTTCGCTGTTCGTCCCACGAAAGTGGGTAGGGCTTTCGGGCATCGGTTAACGGTAACATCTGTATTAGCGGGGATGTATCAAGCCATGTAATGCCATTCTCATCTCGCCAAAGTCTTGCTGACAGATTCAGGATTCGCCTGACGACACTGAGAGCAAGGTTGATGGTCTTGTTTTTTCTGCCCTGTTTTCTTCTATCCTCGATAAAATGTTGAAGTGTTCCCAGATGTACACTTTGTATTGGCAGGTCTCCAATATATGGATCCAGTTGGCGAAGGTGCAGAGCATAGTCACCTATTCCGGAACCCAGTCACAACTGGACAAAGTTCGCGATGAACATGTCCGTATGAGCCTGGAACTGCAACAGGTTTTCGGCCTGCGTCGAGAAGAGGCGATGAAATTTCAGCCGAGCTTTGCCGCCAGGGGAGACCATATCGTGCTCAAGCCCAGCTGGACCAAAGGCGGCCGGGAGCGGGTTATCCCTGTACGAACCGCAGAACAGCGGGATGTTCTCAACCGTGCCCGTCGATTAGCCGGTTTCGGGTCCTTGATTCCCTCCAACCGCAACTACGTGCATCAAATGCGTGTCTACGAGGGCAACACTTTGCGCGCTGGACTCTCCCAGATGCACGGCCTGCGTCATGCCTACGCCCAAAATCGCTACGAGGAACTGACCGGCAGGAAATGTCCTGTTGCTGGAGGACTGGAATCGAGAGACCTGACACCTGATCAACGTAAGGTTGATCGTCAGGTACGGCTTACTATCAGCCGTGAACTGGGGCATGAGAGGGAAGCTGTGACTTGTGCCTATTGTGGAAAGTAGTTTGTTATGTTGAGTTAGCACTCAAAGTAACTATTTTATAAGATATTTTTCTTAAACAGCTTTACATAATACTTCATGATTATTCCTGTAGCGGCTATAGAAGTCGCCCCATCAAGCAGGAGATACATCATGAAACGAAGAAATCAGAAGATCTCAAACAGCTCATCCCTCGAGAAGCTGATCACCGATGCCGAGGCTCAGCTAAAAACCCTCTATTACAGTCGACGGTCCATAAGGCGATATCACACGGTCTGGCAGCATTTTGTTGAGTTTACCCGCCAGCACCAGTTGAAAGAGGGGTATACCGACGCGATAGCGACACAGTTTTTAGCGGCTTACCAGCCACGTAAAGGGGAGTTGCTTGCGAGAACCGACAGCTGGCGTAGGCACTGTTCCCACTGTATGAAGATCTTAGGGGACTACGTGCAAACGAGCCGCATTGAACGTTCCGTCGTCGATATGCAAGCAGTTGTCGTAATCCCAAGCATGCAAGGATCACTGCGGGACTTTGAACACTACTGTCGTGACCGGCGACATCTTCGCCCGTGGTCCATAAATGCTCGCATCCGCGAGGTTACGCTGTTCATGCATTACCTGGCTACAAAACGGCAAATTAGTCATCTTGAGCAGATCCAGTCCAAGGATTTATCCGCCTTTGTCATCTCATGTAAACATTACCGTCCCAAAACTGTTTCCGGGATTGTTTCCAGCATCCGGCAGCTCGTCAAGTTTTTGATGATGCGGGGCATTCTCCAGCAGGATCTCGCCGCGACGTTACCCACGATTCGCGTCCCGCGGGATGCCCAGGTTCCTTCCGTATGGGATACGGAACAGATCACCCAGTTGCTGGATGTGGTCGACCGCAGCTCGCCGAGAGGCAAGCGTGACTACGCTATCCTGTTGCTCGCCTGTCGGCTGGGGTTGCGACTGGGCGATATCCGAACCCTGACCCTCGATAACATCAACTGGGACGAAGCTACTCTGGAGATTATCCAGGCAAAGACACAAACCCCACTGTGTTTGCCAATGACGGTAGAAGTCGGTGAAGCACTCATTGACTATCTAAGGTCGGGGCGTCCTGAGACTCCATGCCGGGAAGTGTTTATCCAGGCGCGGCAACCGTTCATGCCTTTCAGCGAGAACAACCGCCTCCATCACATCGTTACTCATTGGAGAGGGCTGGCAGGCATTCAGTTCAGGCAAGCGCAGCGACATGGATTACATTCACTGAGGCACAGTTTGGCGACACAGCTGCTACAGCAGGGAACGCCGATCCATGTTATTGCTGACATACTGGGACATACCACGGTGGACTCAACCATGATCTACGCTAAAGCTGATCTGGAAGCGTTGCGTGGCGCCGCACTGCCCATCGAGGAGGTGTCCGATGATCAGTAAATACCGGGAAATATGTTTTAACAGCCCCCTGGCGCATCTCATGCAGCAGTTTGTACTTGAGAAGCAGGCCTGCGGCTATAAATACCAGGCTGGCACTCGTCTGCTGGTACGGCTGGATGAGTACTTGACGTCGCAAGGGTTGGAGACCATGGAGCTCCCCTGGCCCATGATCCAGCAATGGACGGCCAAACAGCCCAACGAGGCTGGACGCAATCATCAGGCCAGGATATCCGGTGTCCGACAGTTTGCTCAGTTTATGTGCCGCATGGGCTATCCAACGCCCATCCTTGGCAAACTATTTACGGTAAAAAATACCGGCAACTTCTCACCGCGGATCTTGACACATGAGGAAATGCAACGATTGTTCCTTGCTGTCGATCACCTCAGGCCAACGGCAATGTCACCCATGCGGCATCACATCATGCCAGAGATCTTCCGGCTACTATATGGATGTGGGTTTCGCATTCGAGAAGTGCTTCACCTTAAGGTTCAGGATGCGGACCTGAAACGAGGCGTATTAACGATAAGACAGGCCAAGTTTGGAAAAGATCGCCTCGTGCCTCCCGCTCCATCATTGGTACAACGCCTGCGGCACTATGACGAGGATATTGGTCATCGCCATCCCAACGCATACTTCTTCCCATCACCGAGTGATGGGCCATGGAGTTTACAAGCTGTCTACTACCTGTTCCGCCAACTGCTGCTTCATTGTGGGATCGCACATGCGGGAAGGGGTAAGGGGCCACGCCTGCATGATTTACGGCACACATTTGCGGTGCATACCCTGTTACGTTGGTACCAGGAGGGAGCCGATCTCGATGCCAAGCTGCCGGTATTGGCGACTTACCTGGGTCATCAAAGCCTGAACGGTACGCAACGCTACCTGCACCTCACTGCGGAGCTGTTCCCTGAGATTACCCGACGAACCAATGCCGATTTTGGTGATGTCATACCCAGGAGGGTGGTCCCATGAAGCCAACTGACTTTGCTGTTCATCTCAGCCAATTTCTAACGCACCATCTGTCAAGCCAGCGTAACCTAAGTCCCAATACTATAAAGGCTTACCGGGATGTCTTCATGATCCTATTACGGTACTGCCGCGACGACAAAGGAATAGCACTGGAGCGCCTCTGCCTTGATCAGATCGATGTCGCACTGGTTGAGTCTTTCCTGGACTACCTTGAGAAGGAGAGACACTGCGCCATTCGGACGCAGAATCATCGCCTTGCTGCACTGCACGCATTCTTTCGCTATGTACAGTCAGAGGTACCGGAGCGAATGTTACAGTGCCAACAAGTTTTGTCCATTCCATTGCGCCGTCATGCATGTCCCGCAGTAAGTTATCTCTCCAAGCAGCAATTGGTGGCGATACTCTCACAGCCAGACCTACAGACAGCCTCGGGTCGGCGTGATGCGGTGCTGCTGAGCGTCCTGTACGACACCGGTGCTCGAGTGCAGGAACTGATCGACTTGACCGCCGGCGATGTTCGATTAGACGCTCCGGCGCAAATCCGTCTCATGGGCAAAGGGCGCAAGCTGCGTGCAGTGCCCCTGATGGAAGCCACTACGCAGATCCTGGGCGATCACCTGCGAGAGAAAGGGTTGGATGATCCAGAGCGGGTAGACCATCCCCTGTTCCAAAACCGGCAAGGTAATCGCCTAACTCGAGCGGGTATCCGCTACATTTTGCAAAAGCATGTCCGGGCAGTGTGCCGTGAACATCCAGGCTTCACACAGTCCGTCAGCCCGCATACCCTACGACACACAAAGGGCATGCATTTGTTGCAAAGTGGTGTCTCACTGGAGATCATTCGTGATTTCCTCGGTCACGTAGACATCAAAACCACACAAATCTACGCGCACGCTAATCTGGAGATGAAGCGAAAAGCGCTGGAAGCAGTCAGTGGTGACTCACCCATAACAAAGATTCCATCCTGGCAGAAGAACAAGACACTACTTGATTGGCTTCATACATTGTGACGGTGGTCATCAAAGTGACAACGCAACCAAGGGCCCCGCGCAGGGGCCCGTTTATTATGTAAAGCCGCCATCAGGCCGATTCAATAAAGTCAGTGGGTTGGAAGCACTTCTTTACATAACAACTTACTTTCCACAATAGATCCCGACGACCTGGGCTCTCTCATGACCGAGTTCGCGACTGATTATCTGACGTACATTTTGATCTTCACGCTTTTGCTCAATAGTCAGTTCTTTTGCAGTGGGACCTCCTGCTGCAGGCGCAGGCCATCCTGTCATCTCCCCGTAACGCTGCTGCGCATAGGCATGTCTTAGTCCATGCATCTTTGATAACCCGGCATTTGCAGTATGACGCTCATAGATCCGCATTTGCTGAACATAATTGCGTGAACTGGGTATAAGGGATCCTTTCCCGGCAAGCTTGTGGGTACGGTTGAGTATTGAACGCTGGTTTTCACTTCGTATTGGTATCTCCCTTGTCTTACCGCCTTTGGTCCATGTGGCCTTAAGTACGATATAGTCACCGCGATCTGCAAAACTCGGCTGAAACTTGATGGCTTCTTCTCTTCGCAGACCAAAGGCTTGCTGCAGCTCGAGACTCATCCTCACGTGCAGGTCACGAACTCGATCCAGGTCTGCTTCTATCACCGACTGTGCCTTTGATACATTGGTCACAAATTGTCGATCGGGAATACCATAGTGATCATTCGATCGCGCAACACAATTCTGCCGGTTGACCTTTTGTGCCCACCAGCGAATGACGGACAGTCGGTTCTTCATAGCTCCAACTGAGATGGATTTTTCCTGCCAATGTTTCACCAGGGCCTCTACGTGTTTTGGTTTCAGGGACTGTGCCTTCATATTGTGATAGCCCAGTGTATGAAGTTGATTGGCGATCAGCGTCAACTGCCGTTCTCGATCTGCCTGTGTTCTATAACTGCCATCACAATTCCGACGGCAAAGTTGTTTTAGCTGGTAGTTCAGTTCTCTCATTAGTGTTCTCTCTTTCAGGTTAGTGTTTCTGACTACCCAGAAGCCGTAGCTATCAGGGCCCGCTTGCGCGGAACGATCATGGGACACCACTCCCTTTGACCTGAATATGCCTGGTCACAGGCAACGCGGGATTTCCTTGTCAGGATTGGTCCGCGTAGACCAACATACCCACAAATGGGCGTTCTTCGATCATGGTAAAAATTACCTCCTTTTAATTGTGCGGAATACTTTCCGCTGTGAATGAAATATGAGCATCGACAAAACCACCATAGGTGGTCGTCTCGGCTCGTTAAGTTGATACAGGCTGGTGCCTGTGAGATAAGCAGACCTTGTGGTCTGTTCTAGCTGGAAGATGGATCAACGGCAAAAAACCGCAGCGCTTCTAATGATCCTGTACGCTCAATCGCCACTGTACACGCAGTGGCCACGGTTGAAATCGATCAGAGGGCCAAGTATAAGAACGCATCACGCCGCCGTCACGTTGATATTCAGTCGCAGACTCGCACGGTTTATGGGATTGCGGCCCTCGTCACTACCCCGCTACGCTTG
>JAYEGM010000012.1:0-5978 GCA_034659075.1 Pseudomonadota bacterium | reverse complement strand
AGTGCCAGTACAATTTTATGGGAATTTCGCAACAGGTCTTCACCTGCCTCATTTAGTGCCCGGCAAGACTCCTTGCCAGATTTTCCTTCAGCCATTTTACGAAATGGCCCCCATTCCATATCAACGGTAGAAACTCGCTGTTTTATCTTTTCTGTTGGCGTGAAAGCTTTGAGTTCTTTGAGCTGTTTTTCAAACAGACTTATGCTTTTTTTGAGTTCTTTGCTGGCAGGTTCTGCTGCAACATCCTGGCCAATTAGACAGAAATCCTTGACTATACGCTGCGTTAACATGCGTTGACGACCAGCTTTATTGATGCCATCACTGACAGATGTAATTTCAGCCTGAGCCTTAGCTGCAGGAGCAAGCATGGACAATGCAAGTATAATAAACCCGGTGTAACGTACGTAATTCTTCATGGCAATATCCTTTTGAAAGAAAAAGTAAATGTGATTTCAAAAATAAGAATAGCAGGGTTTTGAATATAAGCACTGTCTAATGCTACTGAAACTAAAAAAATTTGCCATAGCGGTCAGACCTCTGATCAGTGCAAAAAAAAGGCCACCTGAAGGCAGCCTTTCTGGATACGTTGTTAGAGCAGTTTACCGCTCTGAACCACGCTCCTTATGAGCATCGTTCATTACGTCTACAGCGATATCGTTGTAAGTATCGATGTAGCCGTCAAGAACACTGCCTGCTTCAGGTGTGTAATAATCTTTCGCATCGAAACCGTTAGCATGTTCGTTTGCAATAAATTTTTTCTGCATCTCCAGCATGTTCTGGATTTTTTCCTGCTTCGTGCTCATTTGATCGTCTCCGTTGAGTAATCACATATATTTAGTGGTATAAATATAACTTTATACATCTATTATTACCATATCCCAAAGGGGCTAGCCCATATGTGCCACACCCCGGCCCCATAGTGAAGAAGCTATTAATATCCGCCCTTGTGGCGACTCTCTGGCAGACCGCCTAGACGGCCAGCCAGCCTGTTTGCCTGGACCACCGGGGAACAGGTCAAACAGTTCTTTGGAACTTATTTTCTCACCCCAGGTTTTCCCCATGTCTTTATTCATAGTATGTGTATTTGGCTGATTTCCAGCGTTTTCAATAAATTCTGAACGCAGATAGTTAACCACATCTCAATTACGATCAGTCATTTCGATGGCTTCATCTTCAGCAATATGCGCACCGAGTTCCTCACCCCAGTCATTTATGTCTGTGAGATAGCCGCTTGTTGTTTTTCAATAGTTTTACCATCAAATTCAATTGCCATTATCCGCTCCTGTTTTTTTAACCCGTCAAATATAACCAAACGTTAACATTGTCGCACTCTGGCTAAATCGTCAATTAGTCTGTTTAATGCAGTCATAATTTTGATCAGGATTCCTTGGCATGTTTTATCCCTTTATGAGGAACAAATAGACCGCAACCCAGTAATCGCCCTTCTCCTATGCCGGCTTCCTGCAGCCGGATTGCCTCCATCGGTTCCAGATCAGCAACCATTAAGCTGCGTGTAGTGATGTCCCCCTCAGGCGTCCTGAAGGACTGGGCCTTGCCACTGAGTAATTTACGAGGAGGGATATTGAGTTTTCTTAGTTCTTCGACCGCAGCCTGTAAAAACTCATCTTCGTTTTCTTCAGGCCGGCTAATAATAAAACGGGAGAACTGAACCTCGTACAGGCTGAGTAATTTCACAGAAGACTTCCCTATTATCAAGTGCATACCGGCTATATCTAAAGTTTTACCTTCAAGCTTTAGTGCATCCTTGACCCGCAAACCGGGTACACGCAGATATAGCCTGGTTCTTCTACTGAGATGAATAAGGGAATCAGCTTCTTCAGGCCGGTTCCAGCCATTCATTGATTCAGCGCCATGTATCTGATGTATGCCTGCATGCGGTTCATCTGCAAGCCAGGGTAAAATTCCCTTTATTGCCTGACTCAGCTCCCATACATTATCATTGGCCAGGCATTTACAATCGAGTTTAAAACTCAGATCGACGACATCGTCAGGAATCTTGAGCGCATTCTCTTTATCTGCATTTTCAGTCCAGTACATATCGCCTACCTCCTGGAAGTAAATGAGGCTTCAAGCTGCTCTTCCCAGTTGTCGGGTGTATCAAAAAAAGGTGGCTTTACGTCCATACGAAAAAACATTTCTCCCTTACCACCGCCATTCTTCACTACGGCAATTAACTCATCAAAAGATGTCAGCTCATGATTCTGTAACAGTACTTCGCTCAACCACAACATCTTTATTCCTCTTGTCTTGTCAGTAATGGCACTATTTTAAACGATTTCAAGCCAATAAATAGAAATCATCGCTGGATTGTGTGCTTATCCTAAGTATTCACCGGGTCCTATGCCTGGATCGGCATAACCCTTTGCAGAAAAGCAATTAATTCATCTGCATGTTGTTTGATTTTGTCTACAGACCCGTGTCCTGCGCCTTCAATTAACAGCAGCTCAGACTTTTTGCCTGTCCCGTTTTCATGAATCAGATGCACATCTGTCACCGGAACCGTATCATCGTCTGTGCCATGCACCAGCAACACAGGGCACTGAACATGGCGCAGCCTGTTCATGGGTGCAATATCATTAAATTGATGCCCTATCACCCATTCCACGTAACGCAGCACCGATGATTTAACAATTTCCGGCATACGGAAACGGTCCAGATAACTGCGCATCATAGAATCCGGGTGTGCAAAGGCGGCGATACTAATAACGGCAGAGATATCATTGCGTCGTGAAGCGGCAAGCAACACAGCACCTGCGCCAACGGAATGTCCCAACAGCGCAAGCCTGCTCGCAGATTCTGTCTTATACGTTTTCAGCCAGTCGATAGCAGCATCCGCATCTTCGGCAAACCTGGGCATGGAAGAAAACCCTGCAGTATCACTTTGTCCATGACTACGGGCATCCAGCAGTAAAACATTCAGGCCGGCCTGATGCAGTGGCCCGGCCAAAGGCAGCATTAACTCTGCATTTCCACCCCAGCCATGTAAAATAATTATACTTGAATCAGACCCGGCTACCGGCAACCACCAGGCAAACAGCTGCTTATCTGCAACGCCGGGAATCCAGATATCTTCATAATTCAGGTCATACTCCTCCGGATTGCCGCGTTCGACACGTCGTGGGGCCTTAAAACCAATGTGGATAGCCAGTAGACCAGCCACAACGATAGCGGCCATTATCAATAGTACTGAAGAAAGAAAAATGATGAATATTTCCTCATTTTATTTCAAGATAGGGTGCTTTTATCTACGCAAACTGCCCTGATGCCCGGTTCTTTGCATTGATGCTCCCAGCTACAGTTTTTTTGAGTATGTGTAGATATCCAGGAAGAATGTCTGAAAGAATTATTGCCTGATAGCTTTCATATATCTGATTCAGATAACCCGGCGCAACTGAGATTTGGCGATAAAAATAACTGTTTGTTTACTGATTTCCACCAATTTGCTTTTTGTACTTGTCGTACTTACCATTAAACGACTTCATCATGACATCGTAACCCTCCTTGCGCTGTTCTTCCATCTCGCTTTGTTCGGCTAATTCCATTTCCGGTGCGCACTCGGGTGATTCCTGATTTGTTTCATCACATTCAACAGAGTCATTCTGCTCATCTAATGCACTGCTGTAGTCAACAGGATCAGGCAAACGATCAGGCGCGCTTTTTTCTAACATGTTTTTCCATAAAAAACCGCCAATGGCCAGCGCAATCAATATTGAAATCAGGGAAAAGCTTCGCATGAGAACTCCTTGGCAGCTGTTCAAAACAGTATACATCGTTTTATTCTGTTTCCGTCAACCTTCCCAAACGGTAGTCTTCAATAGCCTGCTTAATTTCTTTTTCTGTATTCATCACAAAGGGACCATATTGTCTCACCGGCTCGTGCAAAGGCCTGGCTGCCAGAAGTATGGCTTTCACACCGTCTTTACCGGCAGTTATGCGTACTGCATTACCATCGCTGTAAACACCCATCTCGCGCTTTGACAGTTCAGTTGTTGCACCCTGATAGACATAAAGCAAAACTGTATGGTCTTCAGGTACAGCTTTGGTCCATTGCTCATTGGCAGTCAGGTCAAGGTCCATATAAATCGGCTCCGTCACTACGCCTTTTACAGGTCCCATAACCACCCCAGGTTCATTTATTTGACCCGCTAGCAGTTTAATTTTGCCACCGCTCTCTAATTTGACAACAGGTAATTCGCTGGTCCGATAGTCCTGATAATAGGCCGGTTTCATCTTTTCGCTGGCAGGCAGATTCAGCCATAATTGAAAACCGTGCAGCAACCCATCAGTCTGCTCCGGCATCTCAGAATGAATCACTCCACGACCTGCTGTCATCCATTGCACATCGCCATCCGCAAGCACCCCCTCGTTGCCCATATGGTCACGATGGCGCATCTTGCCTGTCAACATATATGTCACGGTCTCAAACCCTCTGTGGGGATGAGAGGGGAAGCCTCCGATGTAGTCAGCACTATCAGCCGAGCTGAACTCGTCCAGCAGCAGAAAGGGATCCAGTATTTCATTCAACTGGCGACCGGCAATGCGGTACATACGGACACCATCACCATCGGAAGTTTCCTGTGCAGTGATACGCTGTTGCAATGTTCTTATCCTGGTATTCATATTTAAGCTCCTTATGCTCAGTTGACTTGCCTATGTTCTGACTGTCCCTCGCGATGATGAGGGCGGATATAATCAACTAATGGTCCTAACACGCGAAGATATCTGCGTTATTGTGACTTGACCTGTATCAATGATAAATGAACTGTTAGCTTGTATACAGGATCGCTTATGATTCAAGACATTTCAATATGATGGCAAAAAACCCGGACGGAACCAGGCAGATAACGCTGTCCCGTTATGTAAACACCTTTGGTCAGGCTATGCTGCAACGGTATGGTGAACGTGTGCATAAGATTACAATCAATGCCTCGTTTACCTGCCCGAATCTCGATGGCAGCAAGGGCCGGGGCGGCTGTACGTTTTGTAATAACGTGTCATTCAACCCCAACGGGCGGAATCCGCCTTCCATCACAGAACAAATAGCAGCCGGTCGAAAGGTTATTCTCAAACGCACCGGAGCAAGAAAATACCTGGCCTATTTTCAGGCCTATACCAACACCTATGCCAATATCAACCAGCTCAGGGAGCTCTATGACCATGCCCTGGCCGAGCCGGATGTCATCGGCCTTGCTATTGGTACTCGCCCTGATTGTGTACCGGAAGCAGTACTGGATTTGCTGGCTGATTATCAGCAACAGGGTCATGAAATCTGGCTGGAACTGGGATTGCAATCATCCTTCGATGAATCACTTATGCGCGTCAACCGCGGCCATAGTTTTGCTGAATATAAAACAGCACTGCTGAACGCACGCAAACGGGGTCTGCAGGTCTGCACTCATCTCATTATTGGCCTGCCCGGTGAAACTAAGAGGCATTGTGATGTGACGCTGCAGCGTGTACTGGAGCTGGGTGTGGATGGACTGAAACTACATCCATTACATGTCGTGAAAGGCACACAGCTGGCCAACGAATGGCGACGCGGTGAGTATCAGCCACTGCTGCTGGACGAATACATAGACATCGCGGCAGATCTGATCCGTCAAACACCCGCAGAGATCATCTTCCACCGCTTAACCGGCACAGCCGCCACAAATATACTACTGGCGCCTGACTGGTGCTCTAAAAAATGGCTGGTGCTCAACCGACTCACTGAAGCCCTGCAGCACCGCTCATACTACCCACGCTGCACCGGGCAAGAGCTGACCGATTCATCGATGGTGCTGCAATGAAACTTGTCTGCCCGGCAGGAAACCTGCCTTCTTTAAAAGCCACCGTCGATCATGGTGCCGATGCGGTATATATCGGGTTTCGCGACAGCACCAATGCACGCCATCTTTGCCGGATTAAACCTTACCAATACACAGATTGAAAAAGGTCTGCAGTATGCCAGAGATCAC
>JAYEGM010000011.1:0-20654 GCA_034659075.1 Pseudomonadota bacterium | reverse complement strand
CGACATCTGTGACCGCGACCAGGTCTGCAGCACGCAGCACCTCCATTAGTCCCGGAGAGTCACCATTAATTATATTATTTTCCAAGTTCATAGTGTTGTTCCTGTTACGGCATGAAGTGCAGTGAATGCAATATCCGGGGGTTATATAGCAAAATGAGTGAAACCAGACCCATAAGGATTAGCAAACCGCCACTAATACGTTTAATTATAGCGGTTTTGAACAGATGATTCAGCTTACCCGCCAGCATTGATGCCAGCAGCATCGGAGTCAGTGTGCCAAGGCCAAACATCAGCATGTATAGCCCGGCATTGATGGCGCTGCCCTCGGCCACGGCTAGCAGCAGGGCATAATAGACCAGCCCACAGGGCAGCCAGCCCCAGACAATACCAAAAAGAAAGGCCTGCAAGGGGCTGGTGACAGGCAATAGGTGTTGACCTAATGGCTGCAGTTTTTCCCATACCGGGGCACCCAGGCGTTCAATAGTGGCAAGACGGGGAAGCCAGCCACCGAGATACAAACCCAGCAAAATTACAATCAATGCTGCCATGAAACGCAGGAAAGACAGCCCCTGATCTGGGGCCAGTAGTGTGAGCAGCGTGCTACCTAGCCAGCCGATAAGCAGCCCGGCAGTGATGTAGCTGACGATGCGACCAAGGTTATAAGCCAGGCTGTAATAAAATAGCTGGCTGTTTCTGGCACGTATTTCCGGGGTCAGGCTCATAGTCAGCGCACCAACAATCCCGCCGCACATACCAAAGCAATGTACGGCACTGAGCAAGCCGATGAGAAAGGCAATAGTCATCGATATCAGTCTACCAGTCTCTCAATTGTTTGACGAAAATGTCTTACTCGCTTCTTCATACTCCTCAATCGCTTCCATCCACTGCTCTTCCAGTTCAGAAACATCTTTCGCCAGGTAGGCCTTATCCTGCATTAGTGACGTCATTTTTTCAGTATTCTCCGCATCATAAAGGGCGGGATCGGCAAGTTGCTCATCAATGGTTTCAACTTTTTTGTTCAGTTCCTCAATCTTTCTCTCCAGTCGGTTGACACTTTTTTTAAGCGGTTGAAGTTTCTTCCTTTTGTCTGCCTCAAGACGACGAACTTCTTTTTTTGACAAAGCATTTTCAACAACAGGTTTACTGGCTGCGGGTTCTTCAGCCGGTGCTTTTTCAGCAATTACTTCCACCGGGTTTTGCAAACGATTGGCATAGTCATCGAGATCACCTTCAAAGGCTTCAACTTTGCCATGGTCAACAAGGATTAACTGGTCAGTTACAGACTTTAGTAAATGGCGGTCATGCGAGACAATGACCATGGCACCGCTAAACTCCTGCAGGGCCATAGACAGGGCGTGGCGCATTTCGAGGTCGAGGTGGTTGGTTGGTTCATCCAGCAGCAGCAGATTCGGCCTCTGGAAGATCAGCAACGCCAGAACCAGACGCGCCTTTTCTCCACCGGAGAAGGGCGCGACGGGTTCTTCTACGCGATCACCGATAAAGCCGAAACCGCCAAGATAGCCGCGTAGTTCAGATTCCCGTGATTTTTTATCCAGCAGCCGCAGATGCTGCAAAGCGGAGGCTCCGGCATCCAGCTGTTCCAGCTGGTGTTGGGCGAAATAACCGATTTTCAGGTATTGTGCCTGCCAGCTTTCACCAGCCAGCGATTTCAGCTCACCCGCGAGAAATTTAATTAAAGTGGACTTGCCGGCACCATTCGGGCCAATGAGGCCAATGCGGTCACCGGCATGCAGATGTACGCTAATATCTTTTAACAGGGCGCTGTCATTGTAGCCCAGTTCAACCTCGCGGCTGTCGAACAGGCGCTCGGGCAGCTTTTCCGGCTCACGGAAACTGAAATGAAAGGGTGAATCGACATGGGCGGCGGCGATAAGCTGCATACGTTCCAGCGCTTTAACCCGGCTTTGTGCCTGTTTCGCTTTGGTGGCTTTGGCACCGAAGCGGCGCACGAAACTTTCAATGTGGGCGATCTCTTTCTGCTGTTTTGCATGGGCCGCCTGTTGCTGTGCCAGCTGCTCGGCACGTGTCTTCTCAAACGCAGAGTAATGGCCGGTATACAATGTGATGCGCTGATGTTCGATATTGGCAATCAGGGTGATGAAAGAATCAAGGAACTCGCGGTCATGCGAGATCAGCAGCAGCGTGCCGGTATATCGGCTAAGCCAGTTCTGCAGCCAGATCACCGCATCCAGATCGAGGTGATTGGTCGGCTCGTCCAGCAGCAGCAGATCAGAACGGCACATCAGCGCCTGGGCAAGATTTAGCCGCATGCGCCAGCCACCGGAGAATGATTGCAAGGGCTGCCTGATTTCCTCCGGTTTGAAACCAAGGCCATGCATCAGGGTGGCGGCCCGGCTTTCCGC
This sequence comes from Pseudomonadota bacterium, assembly GCA_034659075.1. Lineage (GTDB taxonomy): Bacteria > Pseudomonadota > Gammaproteobacteria > BMS3Bbin11 > BMS3Bbin11 > BMS3Bbin11. Next base: position 18,270 of record JAYEGM010000011.1, on the reverse strand, counting down.
TGTGTAGCCATCGATGACATCCATATGCGCATGCAGTTCTGCCAGCGCCATGCCGTTTCCATTTTCGGTGGCATGCTCAATTTTCTGCCGCAGATCGACAAACTCTTTATCGCCCTGCAGAACATAATCCAGTGCAGCGGTGCTGCCGCCGGGCGTATGCTGCGCCACATGCGCTATGACCCAGTCCGGTGGCATACTGAATGCCCCTGTATCAGCTTCCAGCTCACCCAGAATCAAAGAAAACAGACTCGATTTGCCGACACCATTAGAGCCGGTAATGCCCACTTTCTGGCCTGGAGGGATGGAAAAGCTCGCGTCTTCAAGCAGTGTCTTTTTACCGCGTCGAATTGATAAGTCAGAGAAAACAAGCATGTTTAATGGTCGTAAGTCGTAAGTCATTCGTCCGTAATACGTAAAACATAATACGTAAAACGTTATCTATATCGCAATAAGCACCCGCAATGAATCCAGCCTCAAACTCGCCGCATCCAGTACTTCATTCAAAGCCGTCAGCTGCTGTTCAAAGAAATCAATTTCTTCATCACGGATATTCGGGTTTATCTGTTTTAAGGCTTTAAGACGGTTTATCTCGCGCATCAGGATATCGCCGGATTGTTGATGTGCCTGGCTGAGAATGTCCGGTGTCTGCCGTTCTGCAATTTCTTCACACAATGAGAATAGATGGCGCAGTTCCTTCTCTTTGGCACGGATGATTTTGTTAGCCATTTTTTCAGGGACATGCACCCGGTGCTCTTCAATGAACGGATGAGTCAGGTCCTGCTGGTGGTCCTTGCCCCGTTCATCTATCAGCACCCGGATACTTGTCGGTGGCAGGTAGCGATCACTCTGCAACACACTGATTGGAGGCACTTCCAGGCTGTAGATGCACTCCAGCAGCATGCTGCCGGATTTTATGTGCGTTTTGCTGATGGCGGTCATGGCGGTGTTGCCCATTTCACTGCTGGTGATCATCTCCATCGCCGTTCGGACTAAAGGATGCTCCCAGGTCAGGTATTGTGCATCCTCAAAGCTCAGCGCAGTCTGCCGGTCAAAGGTGATGGTCATGCCGTCATCCGGCAGGCCGGGCAGCTGGTTGACCATCTCATCTGTAGGGCGAATGATCAGGCAGTTATCGCTATGAATTTCGGAATCGATACTCAGACTATCGAACACCTGGCCCATGTATTCCGCAAGCGGGTTGTTCTGGTCGGCCAGCAGGGCACGTTGTTTGATATCTTCGGCCAGGGCCAGGCGGCAGGAATTATATTCAAGCAGCCGGTCACGGCCAGCGTGTAAGTTGGCCGTCAGTTCTTTGTATAAGGCCCTGGTGTTTTTTAATAAAGCCGTGGTATCGCCAGCAGGCTGAAGCAAGGCAATATTTAACGCATCTTCAACCTGAACATAAACGGCGTGACCGGCCGGGCAGGTCTGTTCAAAGGCATTGAGGCTCTCGTGATACCAGTTAAATAATATAGCTTGAGCAGAATCCTGCAGATAAGGCACATGGATATAGATAGTGCTGGTCTGGCCAATGCGGTCAAGACGACCAATGCGCTGTTCCAGCAGGTCCGGGTTCAGAGGCAGATCAAACAGTACCAGGTGATGGGCAAACTGGAAGTTTCTGCCTTCACTGCCGATCTCGGAGCACAGCAGTACCTGGCTGCCGGTTTCCTCATCGGCAAAGTAGGCCGCCGCCCGGTCACGCTCGACGATACTAAGTCCTTCATGGAAGACCGCCGCATGGATGCCGGAATGGCTTTTCAGATATTGTGCAATATCAAGCACTGTGTCTCTGCTGGCCGCAATCACCAGCACCTTGGCAGGCTGCAGCTTTTCCAGTGTCCTGAGTAGCCAGTCTGTTCGCGGGTCCTGCTGCGTCCAGTCTGCGTTTCCGCTACTGTTTATGAGTGCCAGTTCTGGTGAGAGTTGTGCTGAGATATCGCTGCCATCATCGTTGTTCCGATAGATATCCGGCAGCGCTAACGGGGCGGGACGGACCACCCTTTTCGGAAATCCTTTGATTGCTGAGCGTGTATTCCGGTACAGTACCCGGCCGGTGCCATGACGGTCGAGCAGGTGTTCGACCAGTTCAGCGCGGGCCTGACTACCTGCCTGGTCGTCTTTAGCTGCCGCTTCAAGCTGCGCAAGCAGGGCCTGGTTGTCGCCTTCATTGAATGTACTGTGTATTAATTCCTGATCCGAGACCGTTAATGCTTTGTTATTGATCAGGTCTTCTAGCGTCTGTGCAAGAGGTTTGTAGTGTTTCTCTTCTTCAAGAAATTGCTCAAAATCAGGAAAGCGATCCGGATCAAGCAGCCGCAGGCGGGCAAAATGACTTTCTTTGCCCAGTTGTTCGGGAGTGGCCGTCAGCAGCAGCACCCCGCGTGTCTCAAGGGCGAGCTGCTCAACCATACAGTATTCATCGCTGGCATCATCCGGTGACCAGGCCAGGTGATGCGCTTCGTCAACCACCAGCAGGTCCCATTCGCCTGCTACCGCCTGAGCATGTATTTCCGGGTTCTGCATCAGAAACTCAACACTGCACAGGGCCAGTTGTTCGTCATGAAACAGGTTATCTGTCAGTTCATCATCTGTTGCTGTAAAGCAGCGTTCTTCATCAAAGATGCGAAAATGTAGATTGAAGCGACGCAGCATCTCCACCAGCCATTGATGCACCAGTGACTCCGGCACCACGATTAATACGCGTTGTGCGCGGCCGGTCAGCAGTTGATGATGTAGAATCAGGCCGGCTTCGATGGTTTTTCCCAGCCCGACCTCATCGGCCAGCAGAACACGCGGGGCGTAGCGGTTGGCGACTTCATGTGCAATATATAATTGATGTGGTATCAGGCTGGTGCGACAACCGGTCAGGCCGAACAGGTCAGAATGGGCAAGACTATTCTGCTGCAGCAAGGTCTGATAGCGCAGTTCAAACCATTTATCAGGATCAACCTGGTTATTAAACAGACGCTCTGTCGGACGATTGAGCTGAATAAAGTTATCCAGCTCAGACTCGGGAAACCCGATTTTGTTGCCTTTCTCGTCTGTTCCGCTATAGGCAATCAGTCCCTGTTCTTCGTGTGTGGCGGCGACCACTATTTCAGTTCCATCATGCCGACGTATGGAATCACCAATAGTAAACATCACACGAGACAGCGGCGCTGTCTGGCGCGAGTAAGTTCGCGTATCGCCGGTGGCCATAAACACGATTGTGACAGTGCGTTCGTCCACAGCCATGACCGTACCCAGCCCCATCTCCAGCTCGGCATTACTAATACAGCGCTGGCCGGGAATAAAATCGTACACGAGAGAGTTACCTTAAAGAGAATTATTAACGGAAGCCCGTCAAAAGAGCGTGGCGCATATTATAGCGCAGAAAAAGGGAAAGAACGTTTTACGTTTTATGTCACTGTTGTCCCATAAACTTTTATCGTCATGCCGGACTTGATCCGGCATCCAGTAAGTTATTGAAATGCATAGATTCCGGATCAAGTCCGGAATGACGGATTCTATGATTGTTTTTCATGTCTCTTAAGTTTCTGATTGCCCATAGAGCAAGCTAAATCAAAACACTACATTAAGTCTTGTGTTCTTTATGGGACAGCAGTGGTTTTATGTTTTACGTATTACGGACAAAGGACTAAGGACTAAGGAGGCAAGGTGAATGCTGAAAGGAAAGTTTATGTACTGAACTTTTTCAGTGGTTTGTTGTGGGAGGCGCGCCCTCGCGGCGAAGGTTTTCAGAAAAAACAAGTCTAATGTGACAGGGTTTTGATTTTACGTAATACGTAATACGTAAAACAAAGATTTTATTTTATCAGCCCTTTCAGGAATCCCAGATACTCACCTTCATTCCATGGCCGGCCGCCAAGAGCGATATATCGCAGTTTGCCTTGCGGGTCTACAAACCAGGTCGATGGCAGTCCGCGCGGCTGCCAGCGTTCAGTGACTTTGCCGTCGCTGTCCAGCAGTGTGTTCATATCAGGCGCAACCGTACTGAGAAAATCGAAAACTGTATCTTCATCTTCAGAGGTGTTGACCAGTACAATAGCAAGGTCAGAGTCTTCGAACCGGGAGGCGATGGCCTGAATGGCTGGCATTTCCTTGCGGCAGGGGCCGCACCAGGAGGCCCAGAAATGCATGAACACCCATTTGCCGCGGGAGTCTGCTATGTCGTAGGGTTCGCCATTGATATCGTTCAATATCAGGGCAGGTGCATCACGGCCATCAACAGTAATAATACCCCTGGGCAATTCAGCTGTGGCCTGAGTGCTGAATAATAATAGCAGACTGGCAAGGAAAGGGATTATTTTGCTTTGCATGTCAGGTTCTCAACAGTAATGATTCTCGGCTCGCCGGACTTGTCGGCACCGGTTTTGAGTGTGGCAACCAGTTTGAAAGGTTTTTCCTGCCACTCGACGACAACATTGCCGCCTACATGTTCATATTGCCGCAGATCGCGGCTTTCCGGTAGCTGTGTCCAGCCAAAAGTAGATTGATGTGCCTGACTAAGCCCGGTTTTCTGCCATATTTCCTGCCAGTCATCTTTTTTCCAGCGTTTCATTTCTGAGCCGTCGGCGGCATAGAATTTCCAGTCATCCAGTACCAGCCACAAAGTATCGAAGGTTTTATTTTCCACCATCCCGAAGACAAAGCACATTTTTGTGATTGCATCGATGGAAGCCTGATTAAAACCCCGGCCAATGTAGAAAGCTGCCAGTTGCTCGGGCGTACGTGAGCCGATGACGACAGTGAGGTTTTTGTCGATGAAGCGGCTGATGCCGTCATCGGGCTTTGCGGGAGCAGCAGCATGGCTGATTGCGGTGCTGGCAGTTACTAGTAGCCAGAATATCCCCTGTTTCACAATCTTGTCTTTATCCATACTTGTTACTCAAAAGCTGTCAATGATGTATTGTAGGAGCATCGCTCCTGTAAAATGTAAGCTGCCCATGAATCCTAAACTTATCACAGGCAAAGCGGAACCCATGCATATAATTACTGTCTTATTTTTGTCTATGAAATATAAAACAGAGAGCCTGCCATGAGCTGCTGCTGCCCGCATTCTAATTCAGCCAATCGATTCTTTTCCTTCTTTGCCCGCCGTTATCGCAAGCGCTTTGAGAAAAAAGGATTCGAACCCTCACAGAAGCAGTTGCTGGAAGGCCTGGAACAGGCCGGTTACCAGGATGCAAAGATACTTGAAATTGGTAGCGGAGTGGGGCATTTACACCAGACCCTGCTGGAGCTGGGTGCAGCCTCGGCGGTTGGCATCGATCTGGCGTCGAAGATGATCTGTGAAGCGCAACAATGGGCGGATGATCGTGGGCTGGCAGACAGGACAAGCTATATCGAAGGCGATTTTATGGAAATTTCCGAAGCCGTGATGGATGCTGATGTTACCGTACTCGATAAGGTCGTATGCTGTTACCCGGATGCTGATGGCCTGGTCCACGAATCCCTGGCCAGAACAAATCGCGTCTATGCCCTCACTTATCCACGCAACCGCTGGTATGTCCGCATGGTGATGGGGGTGACAGCATGGGTGATGAAAATCATGCGCTCTGATTTTCGTAGTTATGTGCATGATCCTGAATTGATAGAAAAATGGATCAGGGAATCCGGTTTTGGCAAGGTTTACCAGAATAACAACCTGGTCTGGCTGACACAGGTGTACGTGAAACCTTGAGTTTCAAGTTTCAAGTTTCAAGTTTCAAGTTTCAAGTTTCAAGTTTCAAGACGAAAGACGAAAGACGACCCGGACAGTTCGCTCTATTATTACGTTTATTCATTCACCAACAGAGGCACCAGATGCACCCAGACATTTTCCAGCACCTGTTTCTGCCCCTCTGCCGTCGGATGCGTGCCATCGGCCTGCATCAGGCTTGAGTCATCAGCAACCTGATCGAGTATTTTCGGCACCAATGGTACCTGGTATTTTTCTGACAAACTCTGAAACAGGGCGGCAAAGCGTGAATTGTAGAAGGCCCCATAATTTGGCGGCAGGCGCACTCCAGCAAGTAAAACTGTAGTGCCGGCCTGCTGGCTTTTTTCAATGATCGCAGAAAGGCTTTTCTCTATCTCACTGAATGGCAGGCCGCGAAGGCCGTCATTGCCGCCGAGCGCTATAATAACGATTGAAGGTTTGTGCTGCTGCAGTGCATCATCAAGACGATTCAGTGCGGTGCGCGTAGTGTCTCCACTGACGCTGGCGTTGATGACGCGGGTATTATTAGACTTTTCCTGTAACCGCACTTGCAATAATGATACCCAGCCTTCATCTGTATTTAGCCCCCAGGCTGCGCTGATACTATCACCCAGCACCAGGACTACCGGTTTATTATCACTGGCAAAAGTGGGACTAAAAAGTAAAATAAGCAGCGTTAAAAATAACAGGAGTTGTCGCAACATGGGTTCACAGCAGTCAGCAGGGTTTGTTCAGGCCATTCAGCTGGGTAAGCAGGTCACCACATCTGAAGGCCGCTTGGTAATACTGGATGATATCAACTTTAGTATTCCGGCGGGGACTTCTGTTGCCATACTCGGCGCATCCGGCTCGGGCAAGACCACGCTGCTGGGTTTGCTGGCTGGCCTTGATGTCGCCAGCTCAGGGCAGGTAAAAATTAATGATATTGACCTCGGTGGCCTGGATGAAGATGGCCGGGCATTGCTGCGAGCGGGTTCAGTCGGTTTTGTGTTTCAGAACTTCCAGTTGCTGAGTGGCCTGACAGCTCTGGAGAATGTGATGCTGCCGCTGGAGCTGGCAACAGCGAGTAAACCGAGGGGCACAGCGAAAGATATCCTCGAGCGCGTGGGACTTGGCGAACGATTGCTTCATTATCCCAGTCAGCTTTCCGGTGGTGAGCAACAGCGCTGCGCCATAGCCCGTGCCTTTGCCGCCCACCCGCAAGTGTTGTTTGCCGATGAGCCGACAGGCAACCTCGACCCGGTTACCGGTAAGCGCATCATCGATTTATTGTTCAAACTTAATCGCGAGCAGGGTACGACATTGATCATGGCCACTCATGACGAGGCTTTGGCCGAAAACTGCGAAACGCGCCTGCAGCTGCAGGCTGGAAAGCTGGTTCAGTAAATATATGAGAGTGATTAAATAATGCTGGCCTTCTCCTGGCGCATGCTATTGCGCGACTGGCGTGGCGGTGAATTACGGATCCTGGTGGTCGCACTGATCATTGCAGTAACCGCTGTCAGTGCCGTGGGTTTTTTTATTGATCGTGTCGATCGCGGTATACAGCAACAGGCAGCTGAGCTGATAGCAGCAGACCTTGTAGTCAGCTCCGCCAAACCTGTCTCCCCGGTTATAACTGCCGATGCGAAAGCCCTGGGCCTGCAGACAGCTAATACCATTCAGTTTCGCAGCGTTGCTATAAGCGGGGAAAAACCGCAGCTGGTTGAGGTCAAGGCAGTCAGTACGGGTTACCCTTTTCGAGGTGAACTGCATATTGCCGATGCACCGTTTACGCAAGATCGTGTAACAAGTGATATTCCGGCAAGCCATCAAATTTGGGTCGAACCTCGTTTACTGCAAATGCTTGGACTGAAAGTGGGCGATAGTCTGCAGCTGGGGGCCATTTCATTCAGCATAAGCCAGCTTCTTACCTATGAGCCTGATCGCGGCGGTGACATGTTCAGCGTCGCCCCCCGGGTGATGATCAATATTGATGATATCGCCGCTACCCGGTTAATTAGCCAGGGTGCGATGGTAAATTATCGTTTATTGATTGATGGCGAACAGCCAGCGGTGGATCGGTTTCGACAGGAGATTAAGTCCAGCAAGCTGGTTGATGAGAAAATTCTCAGTGTCAGGGAGGCTAGACCTGAATTACGCGTGGCATTGGAGCGCGCACAGCAGTTTCTCGGCCTGGCTTCAATCATCAGTGTGCTGCTGGCAGGTGTCGCCGTAGCAACAGCGGCCCGTCGCTATGCCCGTCGCCATTTCGATACTGCAGCCATCTATCGCTGCTTTGGTGCGACACAGAGCAAGATAATTCTCGTTTTTAGTCTTGAGATGTTATGGCTGGCATTAATCGCCAGCAGTGTGGGTGTCGCTCTGGGATTGCTGGCCCAGGCAGGCATCAGCCAGATACTGGACAAGCTTTTTCTCACCAGCCTGCCGGCACCGACGCTGCAGCCAGTTGTGATGGGCTATGCCACAGGCTTAATCTTATTATTGGGCTTTGCCATGCCTCCATTGCTGGCTCTCAGGCAGGTGCCACCGCTGCGTGTATTACGCCGTGACCAGGTGCCTGTATCAACCCGCGGGTGGTTGATCTATAGCGCCGTATTTCTCAGCATGGGCAGCTTGCTGTACTGGCAGGTACATGATCTGAAAATGGTGGTCTCGGTGTTGGCTGGCATGCTGTTGACTATCGGTATACTTTCGCTGGCGGCGTACGGGCTTATCCGCTTGCTGGCCCAGTTGCGTCAACGGGTCGGGGTGGCATGGCGCTTTGGCCTGGCCAATATTGCAAGACGCCAGTCTGACAGCGTGATGCAGGTCGTGGCCTTCGGTCTTGGCATCATGGTTCTGTTATTGCTTTCAACGGTACGCAACGATCTACTCGATGGCTGGCAGCAAAGCCTGCCGGAGGATGCACCCAATCACTTCATGATCAATGTTCAGAGCGACCAGGTGGAAGGCATCCAGCGGTTCTTTTTGAGTAAAGGGGTCAAGCAGCCAATACTGCATTCCATGGTGCGGGCACGACTGACACATATCAACGGTCGCAGGGTAAGCAGTGATGACTATACCAGTGACCGGGCAAAACACATGATTACCCGTGAGTTCAACCTGTCACCGGCCAGTCAGATGCAGGTAGACAATGTCATTGTAGCCGGTACATGGTGGCAGGCAGAAGATCACGGCAAACCATTGATGTCCCTGGAAGCAAAGCTTGCCACGAGACTGGGCATCAAGCTGTATGACAATGTCAGCTTTGATATTAATGGCCGAGTAAGAGAATTCAACATTAGCAGCCTGCGCGAGGTGGACTGGCAGACGTTTAATATCAATTTCTTCACTGTAGTGCCCCCCGGCGTGCTGGATAATGACCCGGCCAGCTGGGTCACCAGCCTGTATCTGACACCTGAACAAAAGGGCCTTATTGCGCCACTGGTTAAAGATTATCCGAATGTCACCGTCATTGATGTCGAAGTGATCATGAGCCGGGTACGAAATATCATGGACCGTGTGACCCTGGCAGTGGAATTTATTTTTATCTTCAGTTTGCTTGCCGGTCTTGCTGTACTGTATGCAGCTATCCAGGCCAGTCAGGATGAACGGCGTTATGAAAGTGCGGTGCTTCGTACCCTGGGTGCACGCCGCTCAATTTTACTGCACGGCCTGTTTGCCGAATTTATTACCCTGGGCGCACTGTCAGGATTGCTGGCCGGTTTTGCCGCGACGGCGCTGGCGTGGATACTGGCGGAATACGTGTTTCATTTTCCCTATCAGTTCAACCCCATGGTGGGTCTGGCCGGTATAGTTACCGGTATACTGCTAGTGGGGATTGCCGGGGTACTCGGAACACGTAGTGTATTAAACCAGCCACCGGTTGAGACGCTTCGACAGAGTTGAAATGATCTGGGCTAAAGGCTAAAGGCTAAAGGCTAAAGGCTAAAGGCTAAAGGCTAAAGGCTAAAGGCTAAAGGCTAAAGGCTAAAGGCTAAAGGCAACCCGGAAAAGGATGTTTCTTTGATCTTTAGTCCTTCATCCTTCATCAATATTTACAAAATCAGGATCCACTATGGAAGATGAAAATCGCAAAGAATTTATCCGCCAGGTATTTAATACCGTCTGTGAACAATATGGTACAGGCTCGCTGCGCTTTTTTGAGAACGCGGCTTCACACCTGCCAGGTTTGCTTAATTTGAAGGGTGATGAAAAACTCCTCGATATCGCGACTGGCACCGGCCTGGCATCCACATTGTTCGCCAGTCATTTGCCTGATGGCCACGTCACAGGCATAGATCTTTCTGAAGGCATGCTTGAAAAGGCCCGGGCCCGGGCCGATGAGCTGGGGCTGAAGAACATCGATTTCAGGCAAATGGATATGACACGTATGGATCTGCCGGAGGAGCATTTTGATATCATCAATGCCTCTTTCGGTGTTTTCTTCGTCGAGCAGATGGAGCAGTTGGTGCAGCATGTTTACAGCCGCCTGAAACCCGGCGGTCGCTTCATCACTACCCACTTTGCAAAAGGCTCCATGGCACCGATGCAGGATATGATTATAGATCGTCTGCAGCAATACGGCGTAGATGTGCCTGAAGTCTCCTGGTCACAACTCGATAGTGAGGAAGCCAACAGGGCCTTATATGAGACGGCAGGCTTTACAAATATCACACATAGCCGCAACCAGGTAGGCTATTTGTTCGGTGATGCCAAAGGCTGGTGGGATGTCGTCTGGTGGGCTGGATACCGCGGCTTCGTCAACCAGATACCGGAACAACAGGCTGAAAAGTTTAAACAGGAGCATCTTGATGAGGTCAATGAACTGGCGGATGAAGGCGGTATCTACTTTAATGTAGAAGTTATACACACCATTGGGGAAAAGGTCGCTTAAAGCGCCGATGATTTACGTTTTAAGGGCACCTCTGTTAATTAAACTATTCCGTCATTGCGAGCGCAGCGCGGCAATCTCATTGTTCAGAATCAATAGCTTAGAGATTGCTTCGTCGCTACGCTCCTCGCAAAGACGTATTAATAGAGGCTCCCATAAAACATAAAACGTAAATCTTTCCTTTTTATCTGAATTTAGGGTTTTTTTCTTTATAAAAAACAGGTTATACTTGCAATCGCTACATACTCTCCCTGGTTTTTGTCAGAAGTACGATCCAAGATCTCCTGTTGATTACCTCGTAAGACTTTGTACATATTTTATTTTTTTTATTTATTGAGGTATTTATCATGGCAACAGGAACCGTTAAATGGTTTAACGAAGCCAAAGGTTTCGGCTTTATCACTCCATCAGATGGCACTAAAGACGTTTTCGTCCATTTTTCTGCTATCGCAAGTGATGGCTTCCGTACACTCGCAGAAGGTCAGGAAGTGACTTTTGATGTCGAAGACGGAGCAAAAGGCCCTACAGCAGTAAACGTACAGGCCTGAACACCTGGTCACTTAATGTACGAAAAAAGCCCCGCGTTAGCGGGGCTTTTTTTTGTAATAGAAAGGCAGTTAAGGGTTTTCTAGCCGTCACTAATGTCCTCAAGCATCATTTCTTTCAGTTCAACCACAATATTGCGATAGTCGGCAGCCAGCTGTTTGGCAATAATCATCTGAAAGTGATGCGGCAGGCGGGTATTGAACTGATAAAGCAGATTAAAGGCTGAACCGGGTAAAAAAGCTGCTTTCACCTTTCCTTTGGCATGACAGGAAACGATAGGACGATGGTGGCCTATTAATTTATGCAGGCCGATCATGCTGCCCGGCCCCACAATAGACACACGTTGCAGCCCGCGCTCTGTATCCTTTTCGTGAGTGATTCCTACTTCACCTTCAAGAATCACATAAAAGGTATTAGTACTGCCTTCTTCAGATATAAACTGATGTTTATCAGGATAATCTTTAACAACCATTGATTGCCCTAAGATTTTCAGCTCATCGTTGGTCATTTCGCTGAATAAAGGAATGGATAGAAGATGTTCATCAATATTCATTGCTGAGTCTCCTTATGCCCGTGCATTTTTTGTAAAAGGTTTCGTCCCCATTCAATGAGTCCGGGGTGTTTTCTGTCATTGTTCTCTTTAGCCCCCTCGATATAGCTGTATTTGCTGAACAGCAACTTATCAGCAAGACGGCAGCGTTCAACCATGGTTTCAGACAGCATACGTAAAATATTGCCTGTCATCTGCGGGTGCGGTTTATCCAGTTTGAGGAAAGCATCATGGGTCAGAACAAGAAGAGTAGAGTCTTCTATGGCGATTACAGTGCTGGTTGACGGGCCCGGGTCAAGGATATTAACTTCACCAAAGCAATCGCCTTTTTTATGCATACCGAGACGAATGGCTTCTTTCTCGCTGGAAATCTGTGAAACAAGCTTTCCCTCAGTGACAAGAAAAAGTGAATCGCAATGCTCGCCATCCGTCGTAATGGTCTCGCCTGCGTGAACATTTCGTGTTTCTATCGAGGTCAGCAGGTCTTCCAGGCCAGCGGGACCGCAGTGGCTGGCAATTACAGGAAACTGCTCTTTGAATACTGCAGATGTCATGCTCATAGAACGTACCTCATATTATCTTTAATAGCATAGTGAAGATTCTTTTATCGACTATTCAATACTATACCCCGTTCATTTATAACTGGGGAATTTATTCCTCATAGCCCACCTTTCTGCGTAGATCTTTGGTCCTGCCGCGCTTTGTTTTACTGTTCATGCGTTTTTGCTGTGAAGATTTTGTCGGCTGTGTAGGTTTGCGCTTTTTCTTTATGACCGCAGCGCTGCGAATCAGTTCAGTCAGGCGACGCAGGGCTTCGTCCCGGTTCTTTTCCTGCGTCCGGAACTGCTGTGCCTTGATGATAATGATGCCGTCTTTACTGATCCGCTGGTCGCTTAAGGCCAGCAGCCGCTGTTTGTAGAACGGCGGCAGCGATGAAGCATTGATATCGAAGCGCAGGTGTATGGCTGAAGAGACCTTGTTGACGTTCTGGCCGCCGGCACCCCGGGCACGAATAGCGCTGAGTTCTATCTCATTCTCGGCAATACTGACATGGCTGGATATGCGTAAGTCCATGGAGGTGGAAGTTACAGGTTAAATGGGAAAGGGGAAAGGGGAAAGGTAATTCGTTTTACGGGTTACGTTTTGGTTTTACGTAACACCTAATACGTAAAGCCTAAAACATTCCTTTAGTTTTTTCTTAAGTCTTTTGTCGAAAGCCGATAAAACTCCACCGCATTATCCAGCATTAACTTCTTCCTGACATCGTCGGGTACGGCTTCCAGCCAGCGGCGGTGGAAAGCAAGCACTTCGCTAGTGTAATCCCAGCCTGTGTTCGCGCTATCCCAGGTGGCGATGCCCTCGTAGTAGTAGGGATCCGAGCCGAGCATAATCCTGTCCTGGAATTCCATCACCAGGTTATTCCATTCAGGCAGAAGCTCTCCGTTATCATCCACTATCGGGTTGGTCTTTCCATAGCGCATGTGATCTCTTGCTGATAAGTCTGCCCAGACATTCGGGCAGGCACGCATCAGTTTACTTACACTGGCGGGCCGCAGTCTGCTGCCGGCGTGAACCCATACAATCCTGGCCCTGGGGTGACGCTGGCATAAGGGCAGAAAATAGAGATGACTCGATGCCTCGGCATGAATCAGGGCAGGGACATCGAACTCCTCAGCCAGGTCAAGGATTCCGTCGATAATTTCGTTGCGATCTTTCAGCGAGGGAGTATAGCCGGAGATCAGGTGCATCTCACCCAACCCCTTGTATTGCCCCGATGCCAGGGCCGCCCTGGCAGCTGGCAGAACGCGTTTATCGAAGACCCAGTCGATCTTTCGCTCCGGCTCCAGGTAAGGCATGAAAAAGGGGATGACCCAGCCACCGGATGCCTCGGCCAGCTCCAGTGCCAGGGCAGGCGGTCTGCTCGACACTATGCCAAAGACCACGTTGTTCTCAATGAGCACGCGCAGGGCATCGGCTGTTTCTGTGATCTCAGCCTGGTCTACGTTGTAATGCAGGTGTGTATCTGCAAAGGGCTGCAGCTCTGCGGCCAGCAGGGGGCCACTGAATAGTACACAGAGTATTATCAGGGCTGGTGTTGTTATCATGTTGGTTAATTTTTGTACCATCATTTTACTGAGACCTTTGTTACAATCGATATGGACATCCGGTGTGTATGTTTCCATCCAGGCCATGGCCTGGTATAACATTAAAACTCTTTCAGGGGTAAAGATATCATGAAAAAACTCGTTCTCATGCTTACTATGGCCGCATTATTACCCAGCGGTGCCGCACGGGCTGAAGAGCCTATGGTTCTTCCGATACAACGTCTGGCCATGGGCATGGCCGTAAAGGCAGCACAGGCAACCATTGCAGCCTGCCGCAAAGAAGGCTTAAGCGTAGCAGTCACCATCATCGATCGCGGCGGTCATGCCCAGGTGGTACTCAGAGATTCTCTTGCGATGCCGATTACTGTACCTATCAGCAAACAGAAAGCCTACGCAGCATTGAACTTCAACTCACCCACATCAGCGCTGGAATCACGCTTCACTTCACCGTTCGCACCACCAAAGATCGACGGTCTGATAACCTCGGCGGGCGGTCTGCCGATTACCGCAGGCAGCACGATACTCGGTGGTATTGGTGTCAGCGGAGCGCCGTCAGGCGAGACAGACGAGGCTTGTGCCGCAGCCGGGCTTAAGGCCATCACCGATGACCTGGAAATGGCTATGTAAAAGCAGGTAAAAGGGGAAAGGCTAAAGGCTAAAAGGTTTAAGAGCACCTCTATTTTTCGTCTGTGCGAGGAGCGTAGCGACGCGGCAATCTCTAAGTTGTTGATCCTTATTAATGAGATTGCCGCGCTGCGCTCGCAATGACGGAATTATTGAATAAAATAGAGGTGTCCCTAAAGGTTAAAGAGGGTTTCGATTTTGACTTTCCTTTAACCTTTAACCTTCTGTGTGATTTTCGTCAACCAGTCCGCGACATCAGTTTCAAGCAATTCTCTAACGAACTTGAAGCTGAGATCCAGGTTTTTTTTTGCCTGATCAGTCATCGCCTGGCCGAGACCAAATTCGTAGCCGCGAATTGACAGCATGTAGGAAGGTGGGGGTTCCTGCCGGTTGATCTTCCGGTAAACAGCCAGTACCGCTGCCGGGCTCTGAGCATGCGAGGTATAGCTGTCATCCTGTTGCGGCTGCAGTTTGTGAAATTCATAGGGGGCCGGGCAGGAGACGCTGGCATCAATAAACAAGGCACACTCACGCTGTTCAAGATCGACAGCATATTCAATCTGCAACTGGTAATCGGTTAATAATTCCAGGCTATCCAGCCTGCCGGTTTCCTGCCTGTATTGTTCTAGCAGGTCGTAGATGACCGGGCCGAGCGCATCATCTCCACGCGACGGGTTTCCATAAGCAAAAACAAGCAGGGGTGCACGCCCTGTCAGGCTGTTCATACTATGTGCTTACAGGGTTCTGCTGATATCACCGGTAACCCTCTTTTCAAGGCGGTCCACCAGCTCATTATTCTCATTGACCAGGTTTATTTGCAGGGGCATCTTTCCCATTGCATGAGTGGCGCAGGAGAGACAGGGATCATAGGCACGTATGGCAACTTCAACCTGGTTGAGCAGGGCTTCGGTCAGCTGGTTGCCGTCAAGATACTGACTGGCAACCTTGCGGATAGACTCGTTCATGGCCTGGTTGTTATTGGTGGTTGATACGATCAGGTTGGCTTTCTCAACAATGCCGTCGTCATTGATATCGTAGTGGTGGAACAGCGTACCGCGAGGTGCCTCAATAACACCGATGCCGCTGCTTTGCAGTTCGCCCTTGTTGAGCAGGTCTTTACCAGCAAGGTCGCTGTCGTTTAACAGGTCAGAGATTGCCTCGGCGCAGTGCAGCAGCTCTATCAGCCGTGCCCAGTGGTAGGCCAGAGTGGATTGTACCGGCAGACCGCCACCGATGCTTTTAAATTCCTCGCGCTCTTTTTCAGCCAGCGGGGTAGTAAAAAAATCACAGTTGTTGACGCGCGCCAGTGGTCCGACACGGTACCAGCCGTCATCCTGTCCGATGGAGCTGAAAAACGGAAACTTCATGTAACTCCAGTTTTTTACACCCTCTCTTATATATTCACCGTAACGCCTGCAATCAATATGATCAAAAATCGCATTGCCTGCAGGGTCTCTGGCACGCAGGCCGCCATGATAGATTTCAAAGGCACCATCACTGCGTACCAGGCTCAGCATGCTGCTATCAATAGTTGCAAAGGCCTGGTGGTAATCGTAGTGCTCGAAAAAGATGCGCTTAATCAGGTCGACTGCTCCCTCCGCCCAGGCGGTAACCTGATAGATGTCACGTCTTAGATAGTTGATTTCATCATTAGTTAACGACTTGTTGATGCCGCCCGGGATTGCACCGGTGCCGTGTATGCGTTTACCTGCAGTCACGCGGATAACTTCCTGCCCATACTTGCGCAGCATGACACCCTGTTTGGCGATTTCCGGATTGTCTTCAATAACACCGACAATGTTGCGGTGGCGGACATCATCATCGAAACCAAACAACAGATCGGGTGAGCAAAGGTGAAAGAAATGCAGGGCGTGTGACTGCATTGTCTGGCCATAATGCATCAGCCGACGGATTTTTTCTGCGGCAGGCGTGAGCTCACTGGCACCAACGATCATGTCGCAGGCCTTCGCGGCAGCCAGGTGATGGCTTACCGGGCAGATTCCGCACAGCCGCTGAACCAGAACAGGCAGTTCCCAGTAGGGCCTGCCCTGGATAAATTTTTCGAAGCCGCGGAACTCGGCTATGTGCAGTCGCGCCTGCTTTATTTGCTGGTTTTCATCCTGCAGCAGCGTGACCTTGCCATGCCCTTCGACACGGGTCAGCGGCTCGATGACGACACGCTTCAGCTGTTGCGGGTTTTCAGCTGTTTCCAGTTCTGATGGCATTTCTTTGCTCTCGGTGGTTTGGCTCAGTCATAGTGAATCAATGAATATGGGAAGCTGATTGCTTCGCCAGCAATCAGTTCGTTGAGGAATGTCCAGATAGTATCCGCAGAAGGCGGGCAGCCGGGCAGGAAGTAATCAATCTTCACCACTTCGTGTATCGGGTGTACCTTGTCGAGCAGCAGCGGAATCTCAGGATCATCGGGTATCAGCGGGTTCTCCAGGCCGCTACCATCGAGATAGACCTCTTGCAGGCATTCCCGAAGATCAAACTGGTTGCGCATAGCAGGAATGCCGCCGTTGACGGCACAGGCACCCACGGCAACCAGGATCCTGCAGTGTTGGCGAAAATCACGCAGCACCTCAATATTTTCAGTATTCGCTACACCGCCTTCGATAAGCCCGATATCGCAGTAACCAATGGCTTTGATATCGGTCAGCGGTGTGCGGTCAAACTCCACCAGCTCGACCAGTTTAAGAATGCGTTCATCGATATCCAGCAGAGACATGTGGCAGCCAAAACAGCCGCATAAGGCGGCGGTGGCTAGCTTCAGTTTTTTCTCTGGCACAGCATCATTCATTTAAGGAGCCTCTGATCAATTCTGGGCGAAGTAGATTGCGACCTGAAATGTTCAGGTTTGAGGCGTGAATCACACGTAATAGCTGGCTATTGCGAAGATTTACAACGATAAAACTGGATATTATAGGTGTGAGATACGAGTTCATGAATTAATCAGAGGCTCCTTGGTCATTATTCCCTGATGAGTCATTCGCAGAGTGGTTCGCTGCAACGTCACCGACCACACTGATCGGTTTGTTGTCATACAGGCGTTCACCAATGGGGTCTTCGTAACCTTTATGTTTGGGCAGTATAGCGCCGACCGGGCAGACCGATACAGCTTTGTCGGTGGATGATAACTCGCTATCGCCAAGTTTGCCGGTGGGCGAGTTGAAAACCAGCTTGCTATTGATGCCTCGTCCGCCGATAGAGAAAACGTTCTTGCCATCGATATCCCGACTGGCTCGCTCGCATAGTCCGCACAATATGCAGCGATTGAAATAGAAAACAATGTCCGGGTGCGAGGCATCTATGGCCCGGCGTGGAAAGAAATGTGTGAAATGCGGACTCAGCATGCGCGTGTAATAGGCCACGGCCTGCAGCTGGCAGGCGCCACTTTTTTCACAGGCCGGGCATATGTGGTTGCCTTCGACAAACAGCATCTGCAACAGGCTGCGCCGCTGCTGCATGATGGCATCGGAACTGTTATCCACTTGCATGTTTTCTGCCGCCGGCAGGGTGCAGGCAGACAGGTGGCGGCCATTGACATCTACTATGCAGATCCGGCAGCTGCCGTGCGGTTTGAATTCCGGGTTGTGACAGAGATGGGGAATATACTCACCGGCTCTCAACGCAGCATCCATGACGGTATCTCCGTCACTAAAAGGCACCTCGATACCGTCCAGCCTGAATGTTTTATTGCTGCTCATGTTTCATCCCTTAAGTGTGCCCCGGCATCATCACGCCCGGTGATCCCTCTGGCAGCGCCAAGCGCCGCATCGAGGTCGAAAGCCGGCCCGTAGCTACTGTGGCTAAGGTGCTGCTCGTAGATATAAGGAAATTTCTCCAGTGTGTCGAAGATGTG
>JAYEGM010000010.1:0-20716 GCA_034659075.1 Pseudomonadota bacterium | reverse complement strand
CATCACCCGGGAATCTTAAAGATTTTGCTGATAGCTATGACCTGACGGTTCATGACGAGATCGAAATATTTACAGAGTCATTGGCCACTACACAGGCGGGTATCGCCGAACTTGTTATTCCGCCAGGATCAAATCTGGTGGGTAAAAGTGCCCGCGATGTCTGGTTGCGCAAGGTATATGGCATCGCCATGGTTGCCCTGCATCGGAATGGTGAAACCCTACGTGAAGGTGAAGGAATAAGGGATATGCCATTACAGGCAGGCGACACACTTGTCGTACATACTCAGTGGGATGCCCTGGTTCGTCTTGAATCTGATCGGAATTTCGTTGTGGTGACAACAGAATTTCCTCATGAGAATTTACGCCCTCACAAGGTAGGCTGGGCCGCACTGTTCTTTGGCATCGCATTAATTCTTGTTCTGTTTACTGATCTTCGCCTGTCGATTGCTCTGCTTACCGGGGCTATTGGCATGATCCTGTCTGGCGTGCTGAGCATTGATGAGGCCTATGAAGCAATCTCCTGGAAAACCGTTTTCCTGCTGGCAAGCTTGATACCGCTGGGTCTGGCTGTAGAAACCAGTGGTACGGCAAAATGGATTGCTGATCAGACACTGCTGGTCGTCGGGAATCAGCCAATCTGGGTAATACAGGCCTCAATGGCTGTACTGGCAACCTTCTTTACCCTGGTCATGTCTAATGTTGGTGCAACAGTTTTACTGGTTCCGCTGGCCGTAAATATTGCTATTGGTGTGGGTGCAAGCCCGGCTGTTTTTGCGCTAACCGTCGCTATTGCAACTTCAAACTCCTTCATCATTCCGACCCATCAGGTGAATGCCCTGATTATGGGACCAGGCGGCTATAGAGTACCTGACTTTCTGAAGGCTGGCGGCATAATGACGGTGTTGTTCCTGGTGGTTATGATGGTAATGATGTTGCTGGTGTATTAGTAATTTGCAATCGCGCCGGGGGCGGCACACATACAGTAAGATTTAATTAACTAAAACTATGTTCCTCAGCAGGGAACTTCCGGCTTCGTACATCATCTGCATATGAGCTGATCGCTGTTTGAATGTCGGGCCTGTCCTGCATGAAGTTTTTTGCAAACTTTGGGGGTTTACCGGGAGTAATGCCCAGCAGGTCCTGCAGCACGAGAATCTGACCGTCACAGGCATTTCCGGCTCCAATTCCAATAACCGGTATTTCAATATTAGCGGAAATTTCTGCGGCCAGTATTTTCGGTACACACTCGAGCAATAGTAAATCTGCACCGGCTTTTTCTAATTCTGCGGCCTCTTCAAGCATCCTTTCAGCAGCCTGTACGCTGCGTCCCTGGACCCGGTAGCTGCCCGATTTAAAGATAGATTGTGGCTTCAGGCCAATATGCGCACAGACCGGGATTTCATGACTGGACAGTGCTGCTACTATGGGCAACTGGTCCATGCCGCCTTCCAGCTTTACCATATGTGCTCCGGCCTGCTGAAGTGCGTCTGTGGCATTCTCCAGGGCATGTTCAATACTTCGATAACTCATGAAGGGCATATCCATGATAATCAGAGCCCTGTCGACACCTTTGCTTACGATAGATGTGTGGTAAAGCATATCTTCCATAGTGACAGGGATAGTTGTCTGATGCCCCTGTATGACCATTCCCAGTGAATCACCCACCAGGATGATGTCGATCCCGGTTTGATCCAGTAAACAGGCAAAGCTGTAGTCATAGGCTGTCAAAGCAACAATGGGCTTTTTTGCCTGTTTCATTATTTTTAAGGCAGGCAAGGTGAGGTGCGGTGTGCGGGTTTGAATACTCATAAGCCCTATATTAAATAAAGGCTACACTCATTGCGAGTGCAGACTGGTAATCTCCTTAATTGCCTTTAATTAAATATAAACAACGCAGGTCTCAGGCTTTGCTAACGATATTACTCAATGTCGTCAATTCTTTTCGTATTGAACTTACTGAGGTGTTGAAAAAGTTTTGTTCTGTTTCATTAAGATCCAGTTCAATAATCCTTTCCATACCACGTTCGCCAAGTACTGTCGGTACACCAATAGTAATATCCTCCTCACCATACTCACCCTGTAAATAGGCAACGGTGGGAAGGACTGATTTTCGATTGTAAGCGATGGCTTCAACCATCTCGGCAATGGCAGCAGCTGGTGCACCATAGGCGCTGCTGTTGCCTTTCAGGGCAAGAATTTCAGCGCCGCCTGTACGGGTGCGTTGAATGATTTCATCAATCTTATCGGATGACAGGAAATGCTCAATGCCAATGCCTGAAATGGTTGTGAACCGAGTCATTGGAACCATTGCATCGCCATGCCCACCCATCACCATGGCATTGATATATTTTGCTGACAAACCGGTTTCCAGCGCAACAAAGGCAGCCATGCGTGAGGAGTCTAATACACCTGCCTGACCCATCACACGGCTTCTGTCCCAGCCGGTACGTTTGATAGCATGGTAGGTAAGGGCGTCAACAGGATTGCTGACGAGCAGCAGCATAGAATCCGGGGCATATTCAAGTACATCATCCAGAATGTCATCAAGAACCCTTACATTGGTTTCCATGACATCGGTACGTGACATACCCGGCTTACGGGGGATACCGGCAGTGACGATGATAATTTCGGCACCTTCGATAATTTTATTCTCGTTGGAACCCCGTAGTCGTGTATCAAAACCAAACAGAGGAGCGGATTCCTGAATATCCAGTGCGGCCCCGGCAGCGGCTCCTTCCCGAATATCTGTCAGGACGACTTCCCGACTAATATGACTGTTAGCCAGAAACTGGGCAGTAGATTCTCCAACACGTCCTGCGCCGATGATTGCGATTTTGTTCATGGCAGGTCTCCTTTTCCACTCTTGTATTTAATATATAGTAGTTGGAGGGGAAAAGGGGAGAAGAAGTTCAAACTTCTTAGTTTCAAGTTTCAAGTTTCAAGTTTCAAGTTTCAAGTTTCAAGTTTCAAGTTTCAAGTTTCAGGTTTCAAGTTTCAAGTTTCAGGTTTCAGGTTTCAAGTTTCAGGTTTCAAGATAAAACCCAAGACCTTGAGTCTTAACAAGAGCGAGAAAAGCAACTTATGTTTTGATCTTTCTTGAAACTTGAAACTTCAGTCTTGAAACTTTACTTATTATTCACCAAATCCAGCCGTGCAACCCCTGAATCAATAGCCGCCTGTGCTACAGCCTTAGGCACCACATCAATCAGACGTGGATCGAAGGGCTTGGGGATGATGTGATCAGGGCCGAATTCAAGTGAATCATGGCCGTATATTTTTGCTATTTCCGGCGGAACAGGCTGTTTTCCAAGGTCGGCCAGCGCATGGGCGGCGGCGATATGCATCTCTGTGTTGATGCAGCCCGCACGAACATCCAGTGTGCCGCGGAAGATGAAAGGGAAGCCAAGGACGTTATTGACCTGGTTGGGATAGTCGCTGCGGCCGGTTGCCATGACCAGATCATTGCGTGTCTGATGGGCCAGTTCCGGCAATATCTCAGGTACCGGGTTGGACAGGGCGAATACAACAGGACGAGGCGCCATGGACTGCAGCATATCAGCGCTTAACAGGTCGGGGCCGGATACACCGATAAAGATATCGGCACCTTTGCAGGCATCAGCGAGAGAACGTTTATCCGTCTTAATGGCAAATGCCTGTTTGGTTTCAGTCAGGTTTTCACGCTGGTCATGAATGACACCCTGACGGTCAACCATGAAAATATTTTCACGCATTGCGCCCATTTCAATTAACAGGTTCATTGAGGCTACCCCGGCTGCACCGGCACCCAGGCAGACAATATTTACCTCGGGCAGGTTCTTTTTCTGCAGTTCCAGTGCATTGAGGATACCCGCTGCGATTATAATTGCGGTGCCGTGCTGGTCATCATGAAAGACCGGTATATCCAGGCGTCGGGATAATTCCTGTTCGATGTAGAAACAATGCGGTGCAGCAATATCTTCAAGATTGATGCCGCCAAAGCCCCCGGCGATACGTGCAACGGTATCGATAAAGTCATCCGGGTCTTCTGCATCAACTTCTATATCAAATACATCGATGTCGGCAAAGCGCTTAAACAGTACAGCCTTGCCTTCCATGACAGGTTTGCCTGCCAGTGCACCGGTGTTGCCAAGCCCAAGAACGGCTGTACCATCGGTGATAACGGCTACCAGATTGCCTTTACTGGTGTAACGATAAGCATTTTCCGGGTTGTTCCTGATCTCCAGTACAGGGATAGCCACGCCCGGTGTATAGGCCAGAGAAAGGTCTTCCGGTGTGATGGTGGCTTTGGTCACTTCAATGGCCAGTTTCCCGGGTCTGGGCAGTTCATGGTATTCGAGGGCTAGCTTTTTGAGTTTTTCGGGCATGTTCGTCGTCGAGCGCTATGTGAATTCTGGAGGGCGGATTCTACCATGTTTCCGCTTGATTCTTAGGGTCTTGCCCGTTTGCATGCCTATTTCTGGTAAAATTATGACTTTAGGATTACACGAGGAATAATCCATGCATGATGAAGGCAACTGCAGCGAAGCAGAACTTTTTGCACTTCAGGTACACGGCGACAGTATGGAACCGGAATTTCAACATGGTTGTGTGATAGTTGTCGATCCTGCTGGTGTCGTCAATAATGAGAGCTTTGTCGTAGCAAAGAATGACGATGGACTTATCTTCAGGCAGTTAATCATAGATGGAGATCGCTACATTCTTCGGCCGCTGAATCCTGTTTACGACGAAGAAGAGATAGCAGGTATGCACATGGTAACAGGACTGGTTACTCAACAGCCGGGACACCGGCGCAGGGATATGCGGCATTACACTTGAAATGAAGTGTTAGGTATTACGATTTAGGTTTTACGTAACACCTAAATCGTAAAACCTGAAACACTTATTTTTTTTGTTGCTTGTACGATTCTCTAAGCCCCTGTTCTACAGCTATAACCGCCGCTTCCACCCTCGAATGAACTCCCAGTTTACGCAGGATTGCCTTCACATGCAGTTTGACGGTGCCATCTGAGATGCCCAGATCTCTGGCGATAGATTTATTGCTCTGGCCATTGGCGAGAAAGGTCAGTATTTCTGTTTCCCGTGGCGTCAGTTCGCTAAAAGGATCATGCTCGGGGTCACGGCTATTTTCCGGTTCACCACCCTGAACGACGCGGGCCAGAGAGCCGGCAAGTTCAGGTGCCACAACGGTTTTACCTGATTGTACTTCACGTAATGACTGTACAAGGGCATCTGGTTCCATATCTTTAAGGAGATAGCCGCTGGCACCGTTTCTCAGTGAGGCAACCAGGTCATTTTCATCACTGCTGGTAGTGAGGATGACAATGGGCATTTCGAGGCCATTGTCACGCAGTTTACGTAATACAGCCAGACCATCCGGTTCCGGCATGCGCATATCCAGCAGAATGACATCCGGCATAATCTCCATGGCTACGCGAATGCCTTCATTGCCATCGCCAATAGATGCAACGACCTCTATATTGCGGTTTTCCAGCAGTCCCTGTAATCCAACGCGGAACAGGGTATGGTCATCAATTAACAGAATACGCATTAAAGAAATCTACCGTGTTTTGTGTAGAGAGGATTCTAGCATTGCTCGTCATGTTTATATGTTCCATTTCCTGTATTGTGGATGTGATGATTCTGGTGCGCTATAGCTGAAACGGAGTGTTACACGTGTTCCTTCGCCAGGTTCACTTTCTATGTCGAGCTCACCACCTAAGCGACGTGCCCTTTCCTGCATTATTTTTAGACCAATGTGTTCACCGGCGCCGCCGTTCTTCTGCTGTCTGGCAAAACCAATACCGTCATCTTCGATCAGCACCTGATAGTTTCTGTCTCCAGTTTTGCTCAGTAGTATGCGCACTGTATTGGCATCACTGTGTTTATAGATATTGCGCAGCGATTCCTGAATGATGCGTAAAACCTGCATTTCAGTATCCGAGGGTAATATTAAAATGCCCCATTCGATTTGCAGCAGAAAGTGAATCTCGGTTTCATTCCGGTAGCGATTGACCAGTGTTTTTATGTTCTGACTAAAATCCTGACTGGCATTTTGTATACGACAATGGGCAATCAGGTCACGCAATTCGCTATAGGCCTCATCAAGACTGTTTTCTATCCTTTCCATTTCAGTCCAGACATTTTCATCAATTCCAGCTTGTAAGGTGTCATCCAGTACGCGCACCTGAAACCTCAGGCTGGCCAGGCTTTGTGCCAGTGAATCATGTAACTCGTGGGCGAGCCTGTTGCGCTCGTCAATGATGCTCACCCTGCGTGCTTCATCATCCAGTCGTGATTTCTGTATAGCCATAGCCAGATGCTGGCCTATATTCATCAGTAATTCACGTAGTTCCTGTTCTACGGTGTTGGTGTTTGCCTCAGTAAACAGGTTAAATATTCCCAGAACTTTGTCATGGTAGGTAAGCGGGACAGATATTAAGCCCAGTGTACCGATGCCGGCAAACGTCGGGCCTTTGAGGTACCGTACATCTATTAGATTATTTACCACATGAATTTCACGCGACTCAAATGTCATCTCGCATAATTCCAGTTCTGCAGTTTTTAACAGGGCGTAGTCATTGTCCTGATCGCGGAAACCGCTGGTTGTCAGCAGACGGAAGTTATTGTCGTTATCCAGCAGCCTAATATTTGCTGCACGAGCATCGAAAATCCCTTTTACTGCATTCAGCGAGCGGCCCAGTAAATCCTGAATATCCTGCGTAGTATCCACACTTGATGCTACATCATAGAGAATCTGCAGGGTTACATTCTTTTTTGCAATATAACGTGTCTGTTCCTGTACTTTTTCCTCCATATTGCGTGATAGTTCTGAGAATGTATCACTCAGATTATTTATATCGAGGAAGAGCTGGCGCAACTGGCCGTGAGCAGGGCGTTTAACGCGTGCACTAAGGTCGCCTTCGCGCATGCGGTAGGTCCAGTCACGGAGATTTCTCAGGGGAACGACCAGGTTTCTTGATGCACGTGTAAGCAGGTAGAGTGTCCAGACAAGTCCGGTGAGGGACAGGGTGAAGCCTATGTAAGAGGGCGTTTTGCTGGAATCCAGTAGTGTAAGCAGGTGATTGATGCTTATAAGCAGAAATAAAACAATTATAATGAGTAAGGAAATTATCAGACGGTTGCACATAATATGCCCGAAGCGGGCACGTATACGATTGCAGAGGGAACTTTTTTCCTCCGTTTTGTCTGTTTCTATCTCATTTTGATAGGGTTCACCCAACTAACTACGGTCCTGTAAATATATTTAAGTGTATTTTTGCTTTCTCAGAGTGCTCTGTGAAAAAAGCTTAGAGTCTAAGTACGATTTTTTTCTCGCAGAGGGCACGCAGGCTTCGGCCTGGAGATCAGCATTCTTCTTACTGCCTTCTGCAAGCCACTTTATTCATTTGGAGGCTTATAATTTGGATCATTGGGGTTAAGATAAATGAACTCATATTTGCCATCATCTAATTGTACGTAATCGAGCACGGTGTCACTGAGTAAATCCAGGCTCATGGGTGAGATAACTACATCTATACCGGCTGATTGAAACGAGGTGTCATCATCTCTGCCAGTATCATCAAATCCCATGCCATAGTGCAGGGTGCCGTCAGGGTTTCGTTTTGCGGCAATGCGCAAAGGCATACCTTCCATACGGTTCTGTTTAGCCTGATAGCGAATTTGCTGAGCAGCGTTAGCGGTTAATTCCAGTAGCATAGTTGTTAGTTCTCGATTTTAAGTTAGTCTTAAACACAACTCTATGTATGCTGTGCTTTCATCTTCTGTTTTTTTACAAAATCCGTAAAGTGCCTTACCCAGGGATTGCTGCGGGTGTTTCTCTGGTGTGTATAACAGGCAAACATGTTTTTATACACTATACCATCATATTCTCCATCAATTCCTGTGCCACGCAATACCCTGAGAGCGTATCCATCACCATCTACAGGGTTTTCCAGTGATGAATAGTGGAACTCATGGGCCTTGATGATTTTGTTATCAGAGGCTTGCTGATGCCATGGATATGCAGCCATTTTTTCCATCCTGACGTATCCACGTCCCTGTGGCTTGTCATGCATAATGACACCGGTAGGGATTATACCGACCATATCAGCCTTTTTATCCCGCCATTGTATGTTTCTACTAAGATACATAAGACCCCCGCACTCGGCATAGACGGGCAGATTGTTTTCAATTTTTCTTTGTATCTCCTGCATCAGCTCAATATTCTCTGCAAGTGCATCCATTTGTGTTTCAGGAAAGCCGCCGCCGATAAAAAGACCATCTATGTCAGCGGGGAGTGCATGGTCATTCAGGGTGTCAAATTCGATGAGTTCTGCACCGCATTCTTTAAATGTATCGAGATCATTCTGATAATAAAAGTTGAAGGCACTGTCACGGGCCATAGCAATGCGAATATTAGTATTTTGACGGCCTATTGAGGGTGGCATGGTCTGAGCAGGAAGCTCTGTAGTGTCATTTGCGATGGTCTGAATTCTTGCCAGGTCAACCTGACTGCTGACTACCTGTCCGATTTTTCTGATTCTTTCCTCAACTTCAGCATATTCATTGCCGGGTTTTAGCCCAAGATGGCGCTGAGGTAGATGTAAAAGTTCGTTTTTATGTACTGCGCCGACTACCGGGACATCAGTATAATGTTCAATGACATTCTGCAGTTTGCTTTCATGGCGCGACCCGCCGACCTTGTTCAATATTACGCCAGCAATTCGTATGTCTGCGTCAAAGGCCTGATAACCCAGTATTAAAGGGGCGATGCCGCGTGTCATTCCTCTAGAGTCTATAACCAGGATGACAGGTGTTTTACTTAATACTGCCAGTGCGGCATTGCTGTTGCTGCCATCCAGGTCCAGGCCATCGTAGAGGCCCTTATTGCCCTCAATAATTGAGATATCAGAATTTTGACTATGCCGGGTTAAGGCATCAAGTATCTCGTCCGAATCTGAGGTATAGAAATCAAGGTTGTAACAGGGATTACCCGCAGCATGTGAAAGCCAGATCGGGTCAATATAGTCGGGGCCTTTTTTGAAAGGGCTGACATTTTTACCCAGGCTTTTGAATGCAGCACAAAGCCCAATACTTATAGTTGTCTTACCCGATGATTTGTGTGCGGCTGAGATGAATACACGGGGAGTGGTCATGGTGTTCGCAGTATAACAGTTTGTGACGCATGAACCGCCAGTATGCGAAAAAGGCAGCTAATATAAACCGCAAAGGCGCAAAGAATGCCAATGTATTAAATATATAGAATTAAATATTCTTTGTTTGCACCATTGCGCTTAGAAATATTATTTTTTTGCTACGTAATGCGGATCTACATCCTTATCAGCCAGACTGTTAGGTGTAAACTGAAGAACTTTCAAAGCCAGTGTGACAATAATCAATGCAACTGCAACACCGCTTAGGCCAAGCAGGAATTCTGGCAGGGAAGGGTTGTAAGAGGCTGCCACGCCATCATAAAAGCTGCTGCTCACTTCCATGCCGGGAAAGAGTACCAGAGGGAATGCCTGGCCGCCGATGATGATGATAAAAATCTGCGCAAAACCACCCAGAATAACCAGTATCGAGCCGATCACAATCCATGCACGCGAAGTGCCGGTTATCGGATTATAGAAAATAGCCAGAGGTGCAATGCTGCCCATGATTATCTGCACCAGCCAGAAGAGTTTTGTGTAAATATTGTTACCATTGAGGATGAATCTGACGACATCATGATGTTCTGTCGCATACAGGCCTGTCAGGAAAAATATAGTAACCATTAATAAAACGGCTGCAACAAAAACGCCCAGAAGATTTTTAAGACGGAAAAGAATTGAATCGCCAAGCGGACGTCCTGTGCCACCATAAATTGCCATTAACATCAGAATATATATCGCCAGTCCAAATGAGAAAGACATGATGATAAACATTGGAGCATAGATGGCTGAATCATAAAACTGTCGGGCAACGATGAAGCCAAAGATTGAACCGGTACCGGTTGTCAGTGCGAGGCGCCAGATGAAAGCCGTAGTGCCGGCTGCTTTGGTATAGCCGTTCATTTTCCGTTCCATCATCATCCACAGGTAAACAATAACGACAACGAAGAACCCGGTATAAAGATAGATGTTCCAGGCAAATATCGACTTGAAGTTATAATAAGTCATAGCAACAATCAGGCGATCAGGGTGGCCAAGATCCAGCACCAGTACCATTAAGCCACCTGCCAGCAGTGCAAGTGCCAGTAAACCGGACAGGCGCGCCAGCGGCTTATAGGCAGTCTTTGAGAATACCGATGAGATAGAAGCAACATTGAGTGCGCCGGATGCGGCGACAATGAGGAAAACAGCAAATACGTGAGGCAGTCCCCAGACCACCTGGTTGTTCATGCCGGTCACCCAGTGTCCATTGTGCTCCATGTACCAGAAGGCACCCAGGCCAATCGCTGCAAGCAGGCCGAGCCCGGCAACGATTGCAAGATATCCGAGGCTGTTGCCGCTAATTTCAGAAAAATATACTTTTTTCATTGTTGGATAAGCCTTTATTTTAAAAATTTAAGCCCTGGTATCTAACGCCTGGATTCAACCTGAGGTCTGCCCTTATCTGAGTTCCACCATGACGGTTCAGTTCCTGTGATATTTCACTGTCAGGGTCATTCAAATCACCAAATATCATTGAACTGCTGCATGCTTCTACACATGCTGGGTCTTCACCGTTATCTACCCGGTGAACACAAAGGGTACAGCTTTCTACGGTGCCCATACCACGCGGTGCATAACTACGCTGATCAGTTAATTTTTCATGTACAAATGAGCGTGCCTTATAGGGGCAGGCCATCATGCAATAACGGCAGCCAATACAAATATGCTTATCTACCAGCACGATGCCATCTACACGCTTAAACGACGCACCTGTAGGGCAGACGTCAACGCAGGGAGGGTTTTCGCAGTGCTGACACATCATTGGTAATGTTTTTGCATAACCGGTTTGATTGTCCGTCACTTTTACTGTACGAATCCATTGCGCTTTTTGATCTTCACGGGACTTCTGCTCGTCTGTTGAACCTGAACCCCAGCCATTCTCATCCTGACAGGCCGTTACACAATCGTTGCAGTCGTTGCAATTGTTGGTGTTTATCAGCAAGCCCCAGCGTTGCTTACTGCTTACTGCTTCATCAAGAGGACGGGCCTGTGCTGTTTCTGTCAGGAAAACACCTGGCGCTATTGCCAGGCCTGTAATGGCTGCAGCTGTGCCGCCGAGTATGGCTCTGCGCTTTTGATTGACAAGTGAATCGTTGTTATTCATTTGTGACCTATTCATTGACCCGTAACTCGTGTTTATCAGTAGATCTTGGTGTGTCTGCATGACATTGAAAACAGTCTATTGAGACTGCAGCGTATTCATGACATGTAACACAGAAATGCCTGGAATCGTCTACGTGTACATACTCACCATCATCGTCTTTTACCGCATGACAACTGATACATTGCTTCAAGCTGTGCTTTGATGTACGTATACCTTCCTGCATGGTCTCATCACGTTGATGGAGTATGAACTCCATGTGGTTCCTTTTCATGATATCTTCAGGTTCCACGCACTGACCTTCACCATGTATAGGCTTGGGTATTGGAACACCAGCATTAACTCCCATGGCAGTAAGCAGAAGTACCACCATAGAAATTGTTTTGAGTAAATGCATTGCGTGCATTGTATATCCTCGGTTTATTCACCCAGACCCATGTCAATGTAACCTGTTGGGCAGACTTCGGCACATATATGGCAACCGATACATTTTGTGTAGTCGGTGGCAACATAACGGCCCATTGTAGACTGGTCTTTTTTGACGCGATATACAGCATCTTGCGGGCAGTAGATGACGCAGTTGTCACATTCGAAACACATGCCGCAGCTCATGCAACGCTCAGCTTCTGCAACAGCAGATTCTTCTTCGAGGTTTTTCATCCTTTCGTGGAAGTGGCCGAGTACATCATTGGCATTCGGAACATCTTCTTCACGGAGCTTACGGTCTTCCTGCTCAAAATGCCCAAGGAATAATTCTTCATAACTGATGATTTCGTGCTCAGAGCGATCATCAAAGTTGTGTACGGCATAATTCTCTTCGGATGTACCTGTAGAGGATTTTTTGTCGTAGTCATCAGGTTCCAGACCGGCTTCAACAAGCTTGTCCGACAGGCTGAAATGATGTTTATCTACCTTTGGACGACGCGCCATTTTTTCAGCCATTACGTATGAATTAATACTTTCAGCGGCAACAGACGCCTGGCCAATTGCTGTCGTAAGCAGGTGAGGGCGCACGATGTCTCCTGCGACAAAATGACCCGGCTTGTCAACGACCTGATAGTTTTTGTCAGCATTGATGAGGTTGCGCTCATTAGCAAAGTCTTCAACACCATCCATATCACCGCCCTGGCCAATGGCTGCAACAATGATATCTGCTTCAATAACGCGTTCAGTACCTTCTGTGGGTATGGGTGTCATGCCATCCATAGTACAGTCGCATACCTTAAGGCCTGTTGCCCTGCCATCATCACCAAGGATAACTTCCAGTGGCATGACACCATCAAGAATAGTTACACCTTCTTCAGTGGCATCAGTAATTTCGTGTTCTGCAGCCATCATCTTGTCCTTGGTGAACAGAGATGTAAGCGTTGCATCACAGGGAACTGCGGCATCTGCAAGAGCCTGATCCTGGGTTTTGTTGTTACTCAGAATGTCTTCTGGCAGGCCTGCATCAGCATTAAAGCCGATACGACGGGCGACGGACACTACGTCAATCGAGGTATCACCACCACCAATACAGATCAGTTTTTTGCCAGTTACTTTCATGCGGCCGTTATTGAAGGCCTCCAGGAATGTAAGACCGTCTACACAATTTGATGCGGTTTCCCATCCATCAACAGGCAATCCACGACCAGTCCAGCAACCGAGTGCCCAGAGCACGGCATCAAAGTCTTTCTCCAGCTGATCAACACTAATGTCTTTACCCACGCGAGTACCCGTTTTCACTTCAACACCCATATCGGTAATGCGGGAGATTTCAGCCGCCAGCTTTTCGCGTGGAATACGATAACCCGGAATGCCATAGCGCATCATGCCACCGAGTTCTGCGCGTTCTTCAAATACGGTCACATCATGACCCATGCGACGCAGCTGGTAGGCCGCAGCCATACCCGCAGGGCCACCACCGATGACGGCAACTTTTTTACCTGTACTGGCACCGGCATCATAACTGAAGTTGTTTTCAATTGCCGTATCGCCGATATACTGCTCAACGGCATTAATGCCTACGAAGTCATCGACGTGATTACGGTTGCAGCCTTCCTGACACGGCGCAGGGCAGACGCGCCCCATCATGGCAGGGAAAGGATTTGCATCGGTGGCGCGACGGAATGCATATTCCTGCATAGTCATGTCGCCGGCAGGCTTTTCTATGCCCCGGACTATATCAAGCCAGCCGCGAATATCTTCACCAGCCGGACAGCTGCCCTGGCACGGAGGTGTACGCTGAATGTAGGTAGGACATTTGTGCGACCAGCTGGCCTGGAAAATATTCCCATGCATATCATTATCGATGTAGTCACCATCTTCATAACGGCGGAAGGTGTATTCTTTTTGCATTTCTTCGCTTGAAGTTGCCATTTCGTTAATCCTCGTCTCTCAACTTGTTTCAGTTAAAATCGGTGTTATTCTTGCTCGTTGCTGTCACTGGCATCATCATCTGCGCCAGTATCTACTTTTTCAAATTTGTCCCACACCAGGGCATCACCAACTAGCTGATGCACGCTGATAATCTGATCCATGGTGAAACCATAATAGGGGATGACCTTGGAAAATTGCGATTTGCAGATGGCACATATAGCGGCCATGTGGGTAACGCCATTTTCTTCTACAACTGTCTTAAGCGCCTGCATTCTCGGCATCGCACCTTTGACTCTGATTTCCATCAGATCATCGGTCAGCAGACCACCGCCACCGCCGCAACAGTAGGTAGCATCGCCAATCGCATCTGCTGGCATATCATAAAAATTGTTGCATACAGCCTTGATAACCTCGCGTGGTATGGTCAGCTGCCCACCGGGTTTTGATCCCATGCGTGTTGCACGTGCGACATTGCAGGAGTCATGGAAGGTCAGAGTCATGTGATCGTTTTCTGACGCATCGATGTCTAACTTGCCGCGCTGGATCAGGTCATGTGTGACTTCCAGTATATGCTGTGGCACCGGGTAATTGGGATCCAGAAAATCGAACGGTCCAACCAGTGTATTAAGGAAGCTATAGGCGATACGCCAGGCATGGCCGCATTCACCAAATATGATACGTTTGACACCCAGTTCGATTGCCGCTTCGCGTATGCGCATCGATACACGCTGCATATTTTCGTAACTGCCGATGAACATACCGAAGTTGCCGGCTTCAGAAGCATGTGAACTGAGTGTCCAGCTCAAGCCTGCCTGGTGAAATACCTTGGCATAACCAATCAGTCCGTCGACATGCGGTTCGGCAAAAAAGTCAGCAGAAGGGGTGACCAGCAGTATGTCCTTACCTTTCTGATCCAGCGGCAGTTTAACCGCTACGCCTATATCCTCTTCGATCTCTTCTTCGAGACCTTCAAGGGTATCTGCCAGTGCAGCTTCAGGCAGGCCAAGATTATTGCCGATTTTGTATACCTTACCGATAATTTCGTTGCAGTATTTCTGCCCAACACCTATGTG
Source organism: Pseudomonadota bacterium (assembly GCA_034659075.1). Lineage (GTDB taxonomy): Bacteria > Pseudomonadota > Gammaproteobacteria > BMS3Bbin11 > BMS3Bbin11 > BMS3Bbin11. Next base: position 5,993 of record JAYEGM010000010.1, on the reverse strand, counting down.
GTCAAGAACTTCACGTGCGGCCATAGAAACTTCCGCTGTGTCGATGCCATAAGGGCAGAATACTGAGCAACGCCGGCATTGCGAACACTGGTGAAAATAGTTATACCATTCGTTGATGACATCTTCGGTCAGCTTGCGCGCGCCGATCAGTTTTTCTGCACCAAACTTGGAAAGAATCTTGCCAGCGGGGGTATGGTAGTAGCGGTAGACGCTGCGCAGAAGATCCTGACGCGCTACAGGCATGTTCTTCGCGTCAGTAGTCCCAAGATAGTAGTGGCATTTATCCGTACAGGCACCACATTTTACGCAGGAATCAAGAAAGACTCGAAGGCCTTTGTATCGTTTAGTTAGATCGGCAAGTTTGTTTACCGCAACATTTTCCCAGTCATCAATTAATTCGCCCGGAAACCCCAGGGCTTCCTGGTGATCAGGCTTGGCAATAAATGGCCCTTTGCTTTCCATCACTCCGATCTGAGGTAGTGGAACCTCGACGTAGTCTTTTAATTCTGGGGTTTCGAAATCTGCCACTTGATTATCCTTGATTCATTTAAATATCAGTTAGTTACAACTAAAACTTAACTTTTTCTAGTCGCATCGAGTTTACTAGCCCAATGTGCAATGTGACGTTTTTCTCGTGCGTTATCGACCTGGTAGCGAGTAGGGCTGAAAAAGACGCCCGGTACGTGTAATAATTTGCTGAATGGGAATATCAACATCAGGGTTACAACCAGTGAGAGATGAATGACTAATGGCGTATCACCTGGCAGGGGCTGTATATCAAAACGCATCAGGCCAAGAAAAAAGGCCTTAACTGCAACAATGTCAGTATGCGAGATGTATTTCATCATCAGGCCACTGAGACCAATAAATATCAACATCAACAGCATCAGGTAGTCAGATGGTGCTGAAATATATCTAACACGCGCAACAGTTATGCGGCGTACTAACAGGCCAGCTAAGCCAATTACCATGGCGTATCCGGCATACTTGCCGAACGGCTGAATCAGGTTTACCCACCACCAGACGGGTTCCTGGAAATAACGTAGATGGCGCATCAGCACCAGCAAAAGTGCAAAGTGAAACATCCAGCCAAATATCCAGATCCATTTATTGGCTCTGAACAGGCTTTTAAAGAGGACTACTTCCTCAGCCATGCGTAATACAACACCAGATTTAGTTAAAGGTGCGGGCATAACAGGGATTTTTAACGGTGCTGGTGTAGTCGCGTACTGCCAGATTTTAAAGCCAAGGCCTAATATTATTACAGCCGTAGCAAAATAAAACAGTGTTGCGAAGAGTATTGTCAGAAATGACATGTCTCTGAAGCCCCCAGAAAATAATTCAGTAAAAAGAGAAGGGGACTAGTGTCCCCTCCCGGGCACAGGTCAGTATTTATACGCAACCTGTTGGTTTAGGCAGACCGGCATATTTACAGGCCTGCTTAGCCGGGCCATATGGAAACAGTTCATAAAGATACTTGCTGTTGCCTTTATCTTTACCGAGACGTTTGCCAATGGCTTTAGTCAGTACACGTACTGCTGGAGCAATCTGGTATTCTTCATAGTACTCACGAAGAAAATTGATCACTTCCCAATGAGCATCTGTGAGCTCAGTGTCATCAGTTTTAGCCAGTGCTTCACCGAGGTCTTTGTTCCATTCACCCAGATTTACCAGGTAACCTTCTTCATCTGTTTCGTAGGATGTTCCGTTTACTTCTATAGGCATGTTAGCCTCCTGAATAATGAATTGATAATTAGTACTAGATCAGAGCCAGCTGTTTATTTTGTCATGCTCGGTGACGAGATCAACAAAACCTTCGTAATCAACAACTTTGACTCCTTCAACGATGCCGTCTTCTTTCATGCCACGGGCACTGAGGTCAGGGCCGAGCACATAGACAGAATGCGATTGTGCGGCAGCTTTTACGGTATCAGAAAAACTGGTACCTGTTGCTGCATATACACCGTCTTCAATTAACAGAATTGCATCGCCGTCACTGATAACTCTCAGGCAACTGTCTAAACTGTTACGGTCAAACGGTGACTTATTAATAGTATGAAGTGTAGACATAATAATCTCCGTTAGAATGTGATGACGACTTCTTGATCAGCCATAACGGCTGCAAGTTCTTTACTGGAAACCAGATGAATTGAATCTTTCTCAGCATAGTCATCATCTTCATCTTCCCAGACCAGGTGCTGCAGATCATCAAGTGTCAATCCACGTGCTTCGAGTGATTCTTTCTCAATGTAGATATTCTTGATTTCATAGTCACCCAGAGCAGAATAGGTCGGTGAGAAATTTTTCATACCGATGCCATCTGTATTCTGACCTTTGGTCAATTGATAGACCCCGTCATCCATAAAGACCAGTGCTACTTCCTGCTCGAAAGCGGCACTGATGAGGACAACTTCAAGTGATTCCAGAGCGTAAATCGTACCGTATGGTGCTTTACGGTTTACGAACATGAATTTCTTAGCCATTTTCTATCTCCCGTTATCAGTCGCCGAATACGACTAGACGATCCGCCTCAATGCCAGCCTCGATCAGTTGACCAAGACCCGAGATACGGAAGCCTTCTGCTATATTGTTAGCATCTTTACCCTGACGCTTGGCCTCGTCCTCATCAAGCAGACCACGACGCTGGGCGGCTGCGATGCAGACAACCAGGTCGAGTTCATGTTCTTTCTGAAGCTCAGTCCACTGCTTGGTGATATTTCTATCATCCTGCGGAGGGATTGCCAGACGTGTCGCGTTATTGACGCCATCGTGATAAAAGAAAACACGAAATATCTCATGTCCCTTTGCCAAAGCAGCTTTCGTAAACTGGTAGGCAGAATCAGCGGCCTGGTGCTGGTAAGGCCCTTCATTTATCTGTATAGAAAGTTTCATAATATAAGCCCTGAAAAACAGATTAGAAACGGATATGAGTCGAAGCATTCAGGCTGTTACGGGCACCACGCCAGTTGTCGATGTGGTACTTCGTGAACGGCAAGCCGGTTTTCTCAAAGAACTGAGGCCAGCCGATACGCTCGATCCAGTCATTAATGCGTTCCCAGTCTTTGGCATCTGCTTTGTAAGTGTTAAGGATTTTCTTAACGATAGCAGTCGCTTCAGGCCAGCGTGGTGGATTGTTTGGTACACCGGCGGCAACCAGGCGCTGGAAAGTTGGCTTGCCACGTGCGTTGGAGTGGTTACCACCGACCCAGATAGCCAGTTTTGAATGCTCTGCATCGTTGATCTGCATTGGCGGGCAGGGAGGGAAGCATGCACCACAGCAAATACATTTCTTTTCATCAACTTCCAGTGATGGCTTGCCATCAACCATCGCAGGCCGAATAGCCGCTACCGGACAGCGTGCTACAACTGAAGGACGTTCGCAGACGTTGCCTACCTGTGTGTGGTCAATACGAGGGGGCTTGGTATGCTGAACGTTGATCGCGATATCACCCTGGCCGCCGCAGTTGATCTGACAGCAGGAAGTGGTCATGTGCACACGGTTCGGCATGTTGCATTCTTTAAACTCGTCAATCAGCTCATCCATCATTGATTTAACAACGCCGGATGCATCAGTACCCGGGATGTCGCAATGCAGCCAGCCCTGGGTATGAGAAAGAGTCGCTACTGAGTTAGCCGTACCGCCAACAATAAAGCCGGCTTCTTCGATTGCATCAATTAGAGGTTGAACCTTTTCTTCAGAATCAACTACATACTCAACATTCGAGCGTATGGTGAAATGAATGTAGCCGTCTGCAAAGTCATCGCCGATCTGGCAAAGTTTACGCAGTGTATACACGTCGAGGATACGCTGGGTGGCACATTTAACGGTCCAGATCTCATCGCCACTATGTGCATAATGAACCAGCACGCCTGGGCGAGGATGATCGTGGTGACTCCAGAGACCATAATTCCTGCGCATCGTTGGATGCATATACTGGAAGCCGTCCGGACAACCAGATTCTATTGGGCTACGCATTTCTACAGCCATGTCTATCTCCTGTTATTCTTTAAATCTTGCTCACTGGCCATGACATCATGGCCAGCACTTTAAAATACCGGTGGATTAAGCGCTTGCTTCTTCTGCTTTGCGTTCAAACCATTTGATTGCTTCCTCGTTCCACCCGTCCATGCGGACGTATGAACTCTGGCGTGGCAAGGAGATCATGTTTGGATCTACCTCTACACCGATACCTTCAAGGAAGTTGACCAGGCCGATACGTTCAATCATTTCGCCGCAACGTTCGTGCTCAAGGCCGTTTTCAGCCCAGAAATCGATGATTTCTTCAGCCAGTTCAATGATTGTCTCGTAGTCTTCCATGGTGTCCAGTTTCATGAACGGGACAAGAACGGTACCCATCAGGTCGCCGATCTTCAGTGTGCGTTTGCCACCAATGAGGATGGTTACGCCACGGTCATCGCCAGGTGTCAGTGCCTTGTTCATGACATTCAGGCAATGCATGCAGCGCACGCAGTTGTGGTTGTCGATGGTCAGTGTGTCATCATCGTTGAGTGTCATGCAGTCGCTTGGGCAGCGAGTAGTAACGTTATCAATAACGTACTGGCGGCCTTTTTTAGCGACAAAGGCTTTTACTTCTTCCTGATCAACTTTCATGTCATCGCGCCAGGTGCCAATTACTGCAAAATCGGAACGCTCAATGGCATTCTGGCAGTCATTAGGACAACCGGAAACTTTAAACTTGAATTTATAAGGCAGGGCAGGACGATGTACGTCATCGGTGAAGTTGTTCATCAGATGACGATGAATAGCCTGCTCGTTGCAGGTAGACATTTCACAACGCGCCATGCCAATACAGGACATACCGGTACGTACGCACGGGCCGGCACCGCCGAGATCCCAGCCGTAGTCGTTGATATCATCAAAGAAATGCTGAATGTTTTCGGTAGTTGTACCGATAAACATGATGTTTCCTGTCTGGCCGTGGAATGTTACCAGTCCTGAGCCATGCTTTTCCCAGCTGTCACCCAGCTGACGAAGCATGTCAGTCGTATAATAATTGCCTGCAGGAGGCTGAACTCGGATGGTGTGAAATTCTTTTGATTCAACAAACTGGTCACCGACTTCAGAGAAACGGGGAATAATGCCGCCGCCATAGCCATATACGCTGACTGTGCCGCCTTTCCAGTAACCTTTACGTGTTTCGTAAGAGTGCTCCAGCTGACCCAGCAGGCTGTTTGCTACGCCTCGAATCGTTGCATCTTCGTGGTCATCACGTAGACGCTTGAAGCCACTAATGAAGCTGGGCCATGGGCCATTTTCCAGCTCATCCAGCATTGGTGTATCAAAATGTTTATTGTCAGCCATTTACGGTCTCCTTCGTAATCAGCCCTGTCCAGGGCAGAATTTAATCTTGTGATACTTGTGTATGCGTCATGATGTTCTGTCATGCCACATAACTTTAATTATCAAAACGACGCTATTCTAATTTATCTGCGTATCTATAATGAACCCTACTAAAGGGGGGGGCGGGCAATAAACGTATATTCCATAAGGGATATAGGTGGAATTATCATTGTATAAAGTGTAACTTCACAAGCTCTTGATAAGCTTTTGTAAATAAAGATAACTATAATCTATAAGAGCACCATTTCTGCAATAAATACCCACCACCGATGGCCTGGTTAATACTGCAGAAAAGGCTTTATTTTAAGGGGTCTGGCTTATTCGTGAGAAAAATAAGCTGACCTGACTCAACTAGCTGTTGATTTCCACCTATGGTCAGTCCACCTTTTACATAATGTGCCTGCACAGCAAGGATCAGCAGAGTTTCAGCCGGTGCAGTACTGTAGTAACGGCTGACATCCAGAATACCGGTTGATTCCCATGTGCCTGTTTCCCCCGTTTTCCGGTCAACAGCATCTGTCGGCAGAATCACTTTTCGGTTGATAATGGCGATACGCCTGGCGATAAGTGTAGTCGGATCCAGTTGCCAGATAGAAGCCTCGGTTCCGTTTGACGAAAAATCATTAAGTTG
>JAYEGM010000009.1:0-6066 GCA_034659075.1 Pseudomonadota bacterium | reverse complement strand
AAAGCACGACAGCACCGCTGTACCAGACCAGAGATGCCAGTAATACAAGGGTGCGCGTAGAGCTGTATAGCATGAGCTGTTAGTTTCAAGTTATGAAAAACCGGTACCAAATAATCGGGGATAGTATACCTATTTCAAATAGGTATACCATGCCCGGAAAATTACTTGAACTTCCCCCTATGCCTTAGGGTCACAAGAGTATGAACAAGGACAGGCACTATGCCTGAACTGTGGGAAGAAACGGCGGAATGGCTGGTGAGAGGGGATTAATTATCCCATTTTTCCCTCGATTAGACTTTTTTTCTTTTCCAGCTCTGCCACCAGGAAATTTTTGAATATACGTACCCGTGCTGTCGTTCTCAGGTCAACATGAGATAGCACCCACAGGCCCCAGGCAGGTTCAACATAAGAAACCGGTATTCGGTATAAATCCGGATCCGGGTCACATAATGCACATGGCAGCTGTGCTATACCCAGACCCTGTCGAATCATCTGTTGCATGACACCCAGTTCGCTGGTGCGATAGACACGTTTAGCTTTCGGGAAGTTTTTTTCTATCCATGGGGGGCGTGAAGTGCCATCGCCAAGCCAGGTAATACATGGGATTTCATCGCCAGGTTTGTCAGAATTATAAGCATCATAATTCTTTTTGTTACCGTAGACTGCAAAGGCTAAATGCGTAATGCGTTTGCCAACTAAATTCTGCGGTGGTGTGTCCGTAGAGCGCAAGGCAATATCGGCTTCCCGCGCTGTCAAATCCAGGTTGTCTCTTGTTGCAACGATTTCTAAATCGACTTCCGGGTATTTTTCAATAAATAACTGTACGCCTGGCATTACTAATTGCTGGGTACATACATCGCCAACAGTCAGTCGCAATCGCCCACTTAACTCCTGACTTTCAGCCATCACGTAACGCTCGATGGTGTGCACCTCTTCAGCCATTTGCTCGGTTGATGAAATGATTCGTTCGCCTACCGGTGTAATTAACCAGCCATTCGTTGAGCGTTCAAATAATTTATTTCCCAGCCTGTCCTCGAGCGCAGTAATACGACGAGAGACCGTCGTCTGGTTTACTCCCATCTGATGCGATGCCTGACTGACAGAGCCAGAACGCACTACCTCTAAAAAATGACGGATATTGTCCCAATCAAAAGCATGCATATATGCACCTATATTATGCATATACGTATATATACATGCATTTATGTAAAATTTAGCATGTATCCAGACTTATCAAAACTGTTAGAAAGGTTGTACAAGGCAGAACAATTTATGAAGACAAATCTGGAGAAAGATCATGGCAAATGAATTATCAAGTGAAATATACTGCCTTACATGGAATGTCGTTTTGACTGCTGCGATGGTTATTCCTTATGCAATTTACCGTACCAATAAACTCGGCGGCATACTTCAGGTTTTTAAGAAGCCATTACCGGGTGATTCCCCATTTAACGAAGCCTGGGCGCACCGACCGGGCATATCGTGCGCATATGAATGCTTTCGAAGGGCTGGCTTTATTTGCGCCATTGGCAATTGCTGTAGACGTTAGTGGCAGCAGTAATGAAATCACCGTTCTGGCTTGTGTAGTATATTTCTGGACCCGCTTAATCTATGCGCCGCTTTACTATTTCAATGTGCCTTATGTTAAGACTAGTGCCTGGTCTATTGGTTTGGGGGCAACGCTTACCCTGGCCTACCAATTGTTAACTCGTTGATGAAACCAACGGGGTCAGGCTAGATTGATCCGGCGACATCATGAAAGTATAGTCAACTGAGTTGCTAAGTAACTACACATTCAACACAATGGAGTGCGATATTCCGCGTCTTCCCCGATATCTCTCCGGGTATGCCTGACACGACAATTTGCTATACTTCAATTGAAGAAAGGTAATTTCTTCGTATGATTTCGGATGGGATCGTTGGAGCTAGTTCATGGATAAACGACATAAGATCATTCTTTTTCTTGTCATTGTGGTCGCCATTCCTCTGGTGATTTTTACGAGCAATCAGCGTTTCGAAGAAGAGGTGCCAGCCCCTCTGCCCGCCGGCTCGCAAAGCGGGCTCGCTGTATCTAATCAATCTACTAGCTATGGCACTGATCCCAACCGCTATTTCGTACCGAAAACCGCAATCGACACCACAGACCTGCCCAATCTGGTGTTCAAGGCCAGCGACAGTCCAGATGCCCCGTTGCCGGTTTATCAGATTACACCAAATACCTATATGTTTTTTGGCAATATCGCCCAACTGGATGAATATAACCGTGGCGCTAATGGTAACGCTGGTTTTGTAATCACCTCGGAAGGTGTAGTGGTGATTGATTCGTTGGGCACGCCCAAGCTTGGGCAGCGACTGATTAATACCATTACCTCGGTCACCGATAAACCGATTACACACCTCATCATCACCCATAATCATCCCGATCATGCCTATGGTGCCATTGCCTTTCGCCGCCTGGCTGGGGTTACTATTATTAGCCACGAAGGTGTTCTGAATTACATTGGCTCGGAGACCAGCGAGGCTTCCCTGCAATACCGACGTGGGCTGATGCCGGATGATATGACGGGCTTCGAGATGGTAAGGCCCGACGTCTTAATCGGCGCTGAGCGCTTTTCCAGTCAGACCATTACCTCCGGCGACCGTACCTTTGTTATCTACAACACAGGCAAGCACCATTCCTATGGCGACCTGGTAGTTCACCAGGTGGAAGACAATATCGTCTGGATTTCAGATCTGGCCTTCAACCAACGCACCACCTTTATGGGTGACGGTAACAGCAAACAGATCATAGAGGGGCAGGAGTGGTTGCTAAGGATGTTTGCCAATGCCGCCCTAATGGTGCCCGGCCATGGAAGTGCTCAGACCCAGCCTTTCCCGATGGTTGAGAAGACCCGCTCCTATGTAATGCGTCTGCGCGAGGCCATGGCCCAGGCTATTGAAGAAGGCCTTGGCATGCAGGAGGCGATCGACCAGGCCAATTTTCCCGACTGGAATGAGTCGCGCCTGCATGACGAAAACCATCGTCGCAACGCGCACTTCGTGTATCAGGAAATGGAACAGGAGTTATTTTGAGCTGTTTGAAATAATCCATGGCAACCCATTGGGTTAGACTGATTGCTGTCCCACTTAAAATACTGTAGTGGCCTGGAACATATTGAATCAACTTATTTTTGCCATGAACGAGCAGATGAGAGACATAGAGCCAAAGAACCCATTCCGTATGGGATCAACGGGGTCGGACCAGGCCAACTCATTGATAAGAAAGAATACTGGAACCAGAATTGGCCATCTTCAGGCCTTAAAAGGCCTATTTCCCCAGCTAAATAACAACTTCAAGGTGAAGGGACCTCTATCAATCCATGGAAATTCATTTTTATCCCAAATTGTCCCTCTCAGCGTTAAGGAAGAAACCGGGGTCAGACGCCAATTATTCCGAATCCCCCTCATCCCCCCTTTTTAAAAGGGGGATGTTAATAGCAAACGGATGATTTAAGCCGCCATCATTTTTTCCAGTGCGGCCTGGTCTGGCCCGACAAACCGTGGTGCATGGGTTGCATCCTTTAGATAGGAAAGAAGTTCGTTGTTAATACCCCGGGCTGGGGGTAGATGGCTGCTTAGTATGGTTGTCGCATTCAGCCTGCTGATGTCTGACAAGCTATCGCCAAACCTGGCTTGATCAATCTTGTTTAACCACGGCGCATCAATCGTGGCCCAGCTAATACAGCCTTCTCGCAAGGCGCCAGCGTTAATTGCTTGGGCTGTTTCGGCGGGTTCCTGCATTAATGCGCCAAAACTATCTGCACTGAACAGGGTATGGTGTTTTGTATCAAACAGGCCGCAGGTTTCCGGGGCATCGTAAGTGGGCGGTGAGACAGCCACTAGCTTGCGATCACCGATATCCAGATGTTGACCGGGATTGATCAGGTACACGCGGTCAAGCGGTATACCGAGTATGCCCATTTTTCCCATGCCCATATAGGATGTCACGATGCGGGCGTTGGGGGCATCGTTGAGGATATCTTTCAAGTTACCCACGTGATCCGGATCCGCGTGTGTAATCCATATCCATTTTAAATCAGCAGGTTCTATCAGCTTGTACAGTTGATCGCGGAACTGTTCGCTCATGGAGGCGAGGCCGGTATCAACCAGTACGGGTTGCTGCGCCTTTATCAAAAAGGCGTTGATCGGCAATATGCCCAGACCGGGTAACGGAAAATAGGCGTTAATGGATGTGGTATCTGGTGCAACAATTCGTGGCTCGAATAGTGTTGGTTCGTTCATGGTGGTTATCTCCTGATGCTGGTAAATAAGTTAATGAGTGAACATTAGTGTCTACTGAATACTAAACCTGATATTTACCCTTGTCAAGCATTCGATAAACAGTTATGTTTACTTAAATGAAAAAGCGAAAATATAAACAAAAGGCCCGTGCCGAGCAGGCTCAGGAAACACGGCAATTGATCGTGGAGGCCGCGGCGATGCTGCATGAGGAACTGGGTCCTGCACAAACGACGATCAAGGCGATTGCGGAGCAGGCAGGTGTGCAGCGCTTGACGGTGTATCGCCATTTTCCCGATGAATCCAGTTTGTTTAAGGCCTGTTCATCGCACTGGTTTGGTTTGCATCCCCCACCGGCTGTATCAGGCAGTGAAGATGCGGGCGATCCAATAACTCAAACAAGCAAAACCTTGCGGGACTTTTATCAGTATTACCGGAAAACCGAGCGCATGTGGCAGTCACTTTATCGTGATATTGATGAGGTAGAGGCTTTGCGAGGGCCAATGAGCCAGTTTGAATCTTACATTGATGCGGTACATGATGAGTTGCTATCAGCGTGGAAAGTCAAAGCAAAAGACAAAAAGCAATTGTCACTGACATTACGTCATTGCCTGCGTTATTCAACCTGGTACTCATTGAAGATTGATCGGTTATCAGACAAACAAATGGTGGATCTAGTGATGAGTTGGCTGGCAGCAGTTAAAGGGGGCGGAGTGATTTAATTTTACAATAAAAAGGGTCACTAAAAGATAAAAGTGCTCTTGACCCCTTTTATCGCTGTAACGATTAATCAAGCAACAAAGAGGCAACAGGGTCGGACCAAGACAACTCATTGATAAGATAAAATAATGGATCTAGAATAGGCCATCTTTAGGCTTTAAAAGGCCCATTTCCCCAGCTAAATAACAACTTTAAGGATGAAGTGTTATGCCAAGAGCCCATCGCCACACAATGCCAGGCCACGTCTGGCACATCACACACCGTTGTCATAAGCAGGAATTTCTACTGAAGTTTAGCCGTGACCGGGAACGATGGTGCTACTGGTTATTCCAGGCGAAGAAGCGCTATGGACTTTGTGTGCTGAGCTATATCGTTACGTCGAACCATATTCATCTGCTCGTTATGGATACGGGTGAAAACGTTATTTCCAGAAGCATGCAGCTCATTGCGGGGCGTACTGCACAGGAATACAACCAGCGCAAAAAGCGAAAGGGGGCCTACTGGGAAGATCGCTATTTTGCCACTGCCATGGATACAGATGAATACCTGGCAAGGTGTCTTATTTATATAGACATGAACATGGTGCGTGCGGGTGTAGTCACACACCCCGGCAAGTGGAAACACAGTGCTTACCACGAGATCCAGTCGTCGCCAAAGCGCTACCGTATCATCGATAGGATTGCTCTGGCATCGTTGCTGGGGCTGAAAGATGAAACGCGCTTACAAGTTCACCATCAAGAATGGGTTGACGACGCACTAAGCAAGAATAATGGCCAGCGCCAGAAAATCTGGAGTGAGGGTGTGGCAGTGGGTAGCCAGACCTTTGTAGAGAACGTAATAGAGCAATTGGGCATTAAGGGTAAAGGACGATCAGTCCACCATAATGCGAACCTGTATCAGGTAAAAGAGCTAGCATGCGCTTACACTGCCCATTTTGCTATCAAAAAGTGCCTTTTAAGCTAAAACAATGACCGTTTTACGTTGGGATTCTATTAAATATCAACAGCTTGTGATGGTCCGACCCCAGGGGGTCCGACAGAAAGCCTTTGCCCATGCGAAGGAGCCCAT
>JAYEGM010000008.1:0-6130 GCA_034659075.1 Pseudomonadota bacterium | reverse complement strand
ATAAAACATACTCTTTCCTCATCCATCTCTACGAACTTCAAAGCCCTGCACATCAATGGCAATATCAGACAAGAATTCTGATTCAACACCTTTAACCTTTGCAAATTTTGGTCCCTGCCAGAGCCACTGTTTGAGTTCTTCGAGGCTCTTCTGGGCACCGTATGCTACAAGCTCTACATGTCCGGTGTGGAGGTTTCTTACCCAGCCGCTAAGTCCGAGCTGTTGCGCTTTATCCCTTGTCGAGGCACGAAAAAATACGCCCTGTACTCTGCCACTTACAGTAAATCTGTAACACTGATGGATCATTGATACTGCCCGGGCAGAACCAGTGTTGCAGGTAAGCCAGAGCGTAAATTCTCGGCTGGTATTTCCAGTTTTACTCTCACGCGGTAGCGTGCCGGCTGCGCCAGTGATCTTCCCGGGGCAAGTAAAGTAATGGATTTGATTTTAGCTGGAAACTTCTTTCCCGACAGCCGTACTTCGATTACTACACCGTGTGCCAGTGAGCCTATTTTATCTCCATCCACTTCCGCTTCAACGATAAAACCTGTTGTGTCCGCCAGGCTGAACAGGACGGGAGCCTGTATCTCAGAACGTATAGCCTGCCCGGGTTCAACTAATCTCTCGATGATCCTGCCGGCAAAAGGGGCGCGCAGACGGCTCTTCTCATAATCATATTCTATCCGCGCGTATTCTGCCTTTTTAGCCTGCCACAGGCTCTCTGCACGAATTAAATTTAATTCACTGCCGTCCAGTGTCACGGTGGACAACACCATACGCTCAAACAGTTCTTTGTTCCGCTGATGCTCCTTTTTCATGGCACCGAGTTCTGCCTTCAACAAACGCAATTCTGCAGCGGTTTTGTCTAAATTTGCCTTGAATGGGACATCATCCAGTTCAAGCAGAAGCTCATCTTTCTCTACTGTTTCACCTTCTTCCACCAGCACCCTGTTGACTACTCCTGAAACGGGCAGACTTAACTCTACCACTGCCTCATATTTTAATACCCCTGGTATGTCCAGCGCCAATAACAAGGGGGTATACAACAACATGGATATCAGACTCGCTACACTAATGATTTTAATCATTTAACCAGCTCCAGAAATCTTTTTGCAGGATCAATACCCAATAGTGCATCGAGATTGCCTAGCGTTAACAACAGGTCGTACTTTACTTTATCCGCATTCCATTGTGCATCAGTCATGCCTGCCGCCGCATCACCCAGGTCTGTTTTTATCTCCAGTTCATAGGCGGACCGGCTGCGGTCAAGATACATGTCCCGGAATTCGAGCCGGACATCTGCGGATTTTACGGCAGCTTTTAATACTTCAAGTTCCTGCGCCAGTTCAAGAACTGTTTTTCTCAATGCATTTTTCATCAGCCGATAGCGTGCTTCTTCCTTTTGCAGCTCGGCCCGCTGCTTCGCTATTTCTGCTTTAAAGCGGCCTCCTTCCCTGATCGGTATCACCAGATTGACACCCACACGCCACTTACCGCCGTCGCCATAACGACGTTTATAGTTGCCAAGCTCCACCAAACTATCCAGCACCGGGCGCTTGCTCATCTGACTATGCTCTAATCGGGCCTGAGCAGCCTTTACACGTTCATCCTGAGCGGCTAATTCCGGGTTTTGTTTTAGCGCCTGGCTTAACAGGTCCTGATAATCATCAAACTGCACATTCTCTACATCGCCAGCTATCGGTTGCAATTCAGCCGGAAAATCATCCGGGCGATTTAGCAACGCGGCCAGCTCTGCACGTGCCTCACTCTGCCTGTTCGCACTGCGCATTCTTATCAGCAAGTCCGCACGGTAGGCACTTTCTTTTGCCAGTAGATCAACGTCAGATATTTCTCCTAGCTCATGCCGGTCACGCAACTTGTCGTATCGAAGATAGCTAATAGTCATCTTTTCATTTTCAACTGCATAACGCTGATCTGCAAGAAGCACGTTAAGATAAGCCTGTACAATCAGAAGCCTGCGACGGTAACGGAAGGAAACAAAGCGGATGGAATCTGCCCGCAGATCAGCCTCAGCAGCCTGTGAGAGTTTTTCAGTACGGCCAAAATCCGAGAGGATCTTATTAGTCGACAGGGCGTAAAACGAGTCGTTTATGTCCTCGCCTTTACTGGAATCAATAGCGTAGACATAACGGGGAAAAGCCTCGGCTTTAATCCTGAAACCGTAGCGCGATTCAACAGTAGCAAGTTCTGCACTTGATTCGAGTATTGCCGCCTCTGCAATATCCCGTTCCGGTGAACCGTGTATTTCCGCAATACTCAATACATCTGCCAGGGTGAGACTTTCTGGCAGCAGCTTAGTTTCATGGCTATTTTCATCAGTAAGCGCCCGGCTGGTGGCTGATATTGAAATTAGTATAGAAAATATCAGTAAGCCTGGTTTAAAAAGGTATTTGCAAATCCCCTTCAAGACTATTTCCCCACCTTCTTTTTCTCACGTTTAAACACCGGGAACCGCTGTGTTTTGTAATGGTCCTCAACCACGAATTCACCCAGCCACATAAACTCCTGTATGTTCCGGCTTGCACCCGTATAGCGGTGCATGGGCTTGCCCGATAGATCATAAAACACCATCACCGGAGTCGCACGCACCCTGGTCTTCTCTGCAAAATCCTTTTCAGTCAGCTCATTGCCACTGAAATCAGTAATTATTGCATCACCATTGACATCAATGTGGAGGATACGGAAGTATTTCCTGAAATAGTCCTGAACTTTTGCCTGGTTCAGTACCGTGGCCTTCATTTTTGCACACCAGGGGCAATCCTTGTCATCAAACATGATGAAAACACCCTTTTTCCCCTCCTCCTTCGCCGTTACCAGCTCATCGGACAGATCTCCAAAACTTTGCTGGAAAAAACCCTCATTCACATCGCGAACCTGGGCCTGTGCAACACCTGCTATGACAAGCAGGTAAAAAATAAAATTCAAAAATAGTATTTGTAGTTTCATTTCACGAACGACTCATTATTTTCAGAAAAAGTATTATTACAATTTATTCATAATTAGAGATTTTGCCTTATTCTAACTATTCCAGCATAAATTATTAGGTTATAGTGAACAATATAAATAAATTCATATGAAATCAGGGTATTACAAGCATGAAGATTAACTTGTCCGTCCCGCCACTTTCTACAGACCCCGTAGAATTCGTGCAGATAAACCCCGGGACACTTGCCAGTGACCTGGCTAGTCTGCCACGCGATGATTTCCTCTATTCCGGCCATCGAATTCTAAATGACCTGGAACAATTCAACCGGGCATCCGTCGACGATGAGCTACGTTTAAAGCTGCTTGACCTCTATCGAATAAACATCCTTAACCTGGCAAAACGGTTGCGTAAATCGATAGGGGAAAGCCATTTACCCGTAAACAAAAAATTGCTGACAAGACAAAAAATAACAGTGGATCTTCATCGCCAGCTGACTATCGGTTATAAGCGGATACTGCTTAGTCAGGATCTTGCAGGAAATATTGACCATTCTGATAATATCGCAATTATCTCGAGTGAGCGTGCAATATTTTCTCTACTTGAAATTCTTACTCTTTCTTATCTTTCGTACACGCCCGTACCTAAAAACACCTGGAAAGAGATGCATATTATTTTTCAAATGGCCCATAAAAAAGGCTTCACTGGCATAAAAGTCACCGATGCCGCTGACAGCAACAAGAGCCTGAAAATTCTTGATATTTACCTGTTTGCTCTATTGCTTGGCCTTTCTGAGCCCTATGGTCTGCCAAATGGCGGGTTGTACAACTTACTCTGCTACTTTCACCTCTGGATTAGCTACCTGAGTCTTTTTGATAAGAACAACCTGGATGGACTAAGATATTTTTATCGTATTGATCCTGATATAGACAAAGCCGCGCTGCCTTTTCCTGAATCGCGTCCCAAGGGGCTGCTTTATGTCACAACGGATTCTCTCGTTCACCAGATGCTTGGCCCGAACCCGCCCATAGATGTACCTTTAGACGACAAAGAAAGCAAAATAACCAGCCTTTCCATACACACCTATTTCCCAAAACTAATATCGTCATGGACGAAATACCCTATTCGACGTTTTCAGCGAAATAATGCGACCGGGGAGATTGAATTGATCAGCGGTTTCGAGAAAATTATTAAATTTCTGAAACAACGAAGTGACAAGCCAACCGGAAAACAGAAAAATCAAATTCAGGTCTGGAAAATCCGTAATGACAGTGCGACAGGACTTGGTCTTGAGTACCATGGCCATGAAGTAAAATCTGTTAGTGTTGGTGACCTGGTACTTTATAGAATGACTAATCTCGACAATAATAGTAGATGGGTAACGGGAATAATTCGTCGCTTTAGTCACCTGGGAAGGTCCCATTTATCAGTGGGTATTCAACGTATGCCGCCTGATGTCCACCCGGGTACACTCTACAAAATCTCCAAAGCTGAAAAGAGCAGCCAACCAATCCTGATGTACCCGGAGAACCGTCTGTTGAACTCTGAAGCCACTCTGATCAGCGCACCCGGAACATACCAGGCCGGTGCAAAATTTCAGTTATCTTTAGACAATGGCCGAAAATTTCAGATCAGAGCAATAAAAGTAATCCAGCTGAATCCTGTAATTGAACAGTTTACCTTTGAACCCCTGGACCACCCGAATAGTTCAGAAAATTTATGAACGAATAGAGATGCGCTTATCTCTTTGGAACGTCAAGTGAAAAGACGCGTATCCTGTCCTTCTCCCACAGCAAGCGAAATCTGTCCGGGTTCGAACTGATATACCCTTCCAGCCCATCAGAATAGTAATAGCTCTCTATTTGGAGAATCTCCTCAGGCCAGTGCCTTGCTACACGACCTGTTTCACTCATGCCACCATTTCGCTTGTTGATAATAAAAAGATAACCTTTATAGCGATTAAATGGGTGGTGGGAATAGTCATCATAATTGAACTTAATAAATCCACCCCAGACCCTGTGGAACTTGGCCCGGCTGGATATATGCCGCGTAAGTGCCGTTATCGTATATCCCGTAACCGGATCAGTGATTATTCTTTTCTCCCCCTCAATACCATTTAAATATTCAAGTAAATCGTTCCATTGTGCGGGACTATTTTCAGCAGGGACTGGTTTAAGCGTTAATAAACGACTGTATTTATTTTCAATAAAAGTGGTATTAAATGGGAACAGCAGGGAAAAAAGAAGGATTACAGTCAGCAAACCATAGGCCTTTTTAAGATAATTTCCCACCCAGATATATTGGACAGCAGTGACAAACAGATAAGCTCCAATCAGCTGAAGTGGAACCAGGAAGCTCATTCGCCACAACATTACAGTCCAGGAATGGCGCAGGAAGAGGTCAGTAAAAAAGGGGTTGAATATTGTAAAAAATGGGCTCAGCATGCCAGCCATCAGAAAGGCATTATTAGTAAATCTTCTAACGTTCAGCATAAACAGAAGTATTACTGCAGCACCCCACAAACCAACTACGTAATAGAACTGGTAGGTTGGGTTCAGTATGTATAAACTTTTGAAGAAAGGAAAAATATTCTCCAGTGGAATGATTTTGGGCTCAGTTACCGGATGGCGCTCAATGGCTAAATAGGAATAGATAAATAAAGAGACCATTGTTGTCTGAGTCAACAGAAATGAGATATTTACCTTATCAGTCAGAAATTTAACCGGGGAAACCCGTGTCGACTCGGCCTGCCCTTGCCAGAGTAATTTAACGTTATAACTGTGTTTCTGAACAAATAAATAAAAGCTCATAATACAGACCATCAGAATAGCGAAAAGACCTTCCTGACGGTGTATATGCAGGCTTACATAGAAAATTAACCCGGCAACCCCTAGATATTTAAACTGCCATTCTTTTTCACGAAAAAAATCAATTACAATTGCCATGACGGAAAAATACAGGACAAAATTCAGAATAACGGGTGCGAGTGCGTAGTAGCGTATAAATGCAAAAATATTTACACCAAAATGAAAAAAAGTGAAGAATACAGTAGCTATTGAGATAAGCAACAGTGATTTCGAATTGGCCGCCATTTCCCTGAAAACAA
The DNA here is from genome assembly GCA_034659075.1 of Pseudomonadota bacterium. Taxonomy (GTDB): domain Bacteria; phylum Pseudomonadota; class Gammaproteobacteria; order BMS3Bbin11; family BMS3Bbin11; genus BMS3Bbin11. Next base: position 80 of record JAYEGM010000008.1, on the reverse strand, counting down.
CCTGAGAAAAAAAGTACACTGCAAGCAAAAATACCACTGCATTAAAAATACCGGCAGGCAATATTGAGGATGCAGGCGAC
>JAYEGM010000007.1:0-6141 GCA_034659075.1 Pseudomonadota bacterium | reverse complement strand
AGAGACATGAAAAACAATCATAGAATCCGTCATTCCGGACTTGATCCGGAATCTATGCATTTCAATAACTTACTGGATGCCGGATCAAGTCCGGCATGACGATAAAAGTTTATGGGACAGCAGTGGTTTTATGTATTACATTTTACGCAAGATCAAAATCTTAAACCATCGCGGCGGGGACGCTGCTTCTGCATTTGGGAGATTGCCGCGCTTCGGTGCTCGTGACCGCAAGTATGGCGAAGCCATCCTGTAGGAAATGCCCGAAGGGTGCAATGACGGGCTTCATTGAATTAATTAGAGGTTCCCTGGCATTCCAGATGACCGTTGGGCTTGCTCATCCGATCCAGCTGGTTGTTATTTCTCCCTGCGTATAGGTTTCAAGTACTCTTTCGGGGAAGTTTGTAAATACACCATCAACTCCAAGTTTATGCATTTTAGCTATATCCTCTGGGTGGTTTACAGTATAGACATAGACCTTTAATCCCCTGGCATGTGCATCATCAACAAATCGCCGATCTACAAAATCAAAGGAAGGGTGTACTGAAAAGGCCCCGAGGTCTTCAGCAAATTTTGAATCATCAACAAGAAGCCCGCGTATCAGGGCCCCAAGCAGTATGTCGTGATTCAATCGCTTCATTTCTAATAACTCTCGATGATTAAATGAAGACACTAGAATTGCATCATTATCCCATCCGCTCTCGATGAGATTTGATATCAACTCGACGACAGGAGCAGCGGTACCTGGCCCCCTAAGTTCGATGTTGAGACAGGCCTGGGAATCAATCACCTCACAGACCTCCTCAAGAGTAAAAATGCGTTGACCACCGCTGACATCTAGCGATCGTAAATACTCAAAAGACTGCTCGCTCAAATAACCGACTCCATTTGTCATTCTCTCAAGCCGAACATCGTGAAAAACGACAAGACGTCCATCAACGCAGAAGACGTCTACTTCTACACAGGGGGCTCCCAATGCAAGTGCTTTGCTGATCGAACTCAATGTGTTCTCTGGCTCATGCCCCATTGCTCCGCGATGGGCTATACACAGCAAGTCAGGTTTTTGCATGATCGGGCTATAGCCAGGTATTTTTCCTGGAGTCATAACATTGAGCTTAGCGGCACGTTCTTTGCGTCCGACTGAAATGTCTTGTCAGGGTATTTATTTCAATCGCCACAATCTTTCAGCATTTCCATGTGCGATTAAGTTTGCAACGTCCTCAGGTAGTTCAGAAAGTGCCTGGCGCCAAAGCGTAATTTTATTTGTGTATGCAGTATGCCAATGATCAGCCCACACATTATCCAGGGCAAAGATAAATCTCTCAGGATGTGTCACTAGCGTTTCTTTCCAGGAGTCCTTCAGATGCGTCCCGGACGAGTTGAACATATTGATCCAGGGCTGCCTGGAGCTACTTGTGGAGATAGGATCTGCGTGAGATGTAAGAAAGAAAATATTTTGATGCTGCACGATCAGCTTCTCAACCTCAGCATTAGCTAACTGCCCCATATGTATGATTACGAATGGGTGCTTAGGGTACTGTTCTAGCAATGCTTTCAGAGCAGACATATAGCTCTGCCTCTTATTGCCATATATTGAAGCAAATTCAATATGAATTATTACCGGCCATCCCCGGCTAATCGATTCGTCAATGAGTAAAATAATTCGCGCATCAGTTAAATCAACGGCTACTTCAGGGGCCTTATTCCCCTTTTGCGCATGAAATACCAAAATTTCGGCAGCTCCAACAAATTCTCCACTATCAAGTTGCTTACTAATTTTTTTGTAATATTTCTTTGTATTGTTGAGGTAGTGCTTGCTTTTGCTTCTTAATAGAGGGCGTATCCGAGTTGGATATTCTTTGCTCCACTGCTGGACATCTCTCCATTGCCCCTTCTGTCTAGATGAAAGCAATGTAGTCGTTACCCCATTCTCTTCCATGCGTTTCAACACTAGCCCAATACCAATATTCTGATCCACCTGGCTATGAGCATCTATAAAATATAACTCATTTCCTTCATTTGAAAATGTAGCGCTGCCATAAATTAACGAAGCAGCGGCGATGGATATACTTATTAGTTTACGCATCACAAATCATAATAGTTTAATAGAAGAATCTATAATTCACATAATATACAGAATCTGCAAATTCCATATTTAACTCTTTCATAATTTATCAAAAACCCCGGAGAGATCAGGGTCAGGTCATGATTTATTCAACTCTTAATAGTTATTCTGCCATTCTCCCAAGTCTATGCTACGGGTGCAATGGTAATGACAAAAAGGGGAAAGGTTAGGACAAAGAAAGTTTTACGTTTTATGTATTACGTTTTACGTAAGATCAAAATTTTAACCCATCGCGGCGAGGACGCCGCTCCTACAGTGCAGGGTTGTGACCCTGTTACAAACTGTTACAAAACGTTACCTGCCTGAAAAGTAACAACCTCGGGATTTATATATTCTGTAACTCCAACTCACACAGGAGATAGAAAATGAAACTTGGCAAACGAACAATTATAGTTATTACCGGCGGTGCGCTGCTGATCGGTGGCGTTGTTGCATGCAACCGCGGAATGCATTGCGGCTCACCGGAGGAACGCGGTGAATGGATGGTGAAGAAAGTCAGCAAGGAGCTGGAACTGAACGAGACCCAGCGGGTCAAGCTGGTAGAAGTAAAGGACGAGTTCCTTGATGTGCGAAAAACGATGCGTAGTGATCGTCAGCAAACACGTGCAGATGTTCTGGCAATGCTGAAACAGCCTACTCTGGATCGTGAAAAGGTAAATACCATCGTTGGCCAGCATATTGCAACGATCAATACGCGTTCACCGGCGATCATTGATGCCATCGGCAACTTCTACGACAGCCTGGATGATTCGCAACGTGCCGAGCTTAGAGAATTCATCGAGCACAAGATGGATCATCGCGGTAGACGTCATTGGGATTAACAACAGCTAAACCAGGAGAAATGTATGAATATGAACAGCTTTAACTCACATTGCGGCACAAAACGAAATTCGATCGCTAAATGGCTGATCAATCGCAAGCTGCGTAAGCTAAACCTTGATGATATGCAGAAAGAAAAGCTTGACGCCCTGTTCGCAACCGCAGGGTCCGCAATTAAGGATCACAAGATTGCAAAGAACGAGGTGCAGGAGCATTTTACCGCGATGATGGCTGAAGATGGTTTCGATCGCGATAAGGCAGCAGAGCTGATACGCGCAGCCGCAGACCAGCACGTCGATCGTGCAACAGTAATTGCTGAAGCATTTGGTGACCTCTATGAGACGCTGGAGCCGTGGCAGCAACAGAAAGTACTGGCTATGTGGCAAAAGCGCAGGCATTGTCGATCACATCGATGCCACTAAGCAGCCAAATCGGCAGCAAAACAGGCAGCCACAGAGAAATCTGGGCCTGCCTGTTCTGCATTCGCGCTATAAACAGGATAAAGTACGGTTTATGTACCAGATACTGCTGATCGATGATGATACAAAACTGGCTGACTTGCTTGGCCAGTACTTTGCGCAGTTTGGTTTTGAACTCGCAAATGCCACCTTGCCGAGCGATGGCTTCAGCATGCTCGAGAAAAATACCTATGACCTGGTCATACTGGACATCATGCTTCCTGAAATGGACGGATTTGAAGTTTGCAAAACTATTCGAAGGAACAGCAACATCCCCATCATTATGCTGACTGCTCGCGGTGAAGTGATGGACCGTATTGTTGGCCTGGAACTGGGAGCCGATGATTACCTGCCCAAACCATTCGAACCGCGCGAACTGGTTGCGCGAATACATGGTGTGCTGAAGCGCGCACAGATGAATGCCGAAGCGGAAACAAATCAGTCTGCTGTACTGTCGTTTGAAACATTGCATATCGATACAGGTAAACGACAGGTAACACTTGATGACAAAGAACTATTGCTTAGTGCAATGGAATACCAGTTGCTGCTGCTGTTTGCCACCTCACCGAATAAAACATTTACCCGTGATGAATTGCTTAATCAGCTCAAGGGTATTAATGCCGACGTATTTACGCGTTCAATCGACATCCTGGTGAGCCGCCTGCGCCAGAAGCTGAAACCGCTTGAGCTGATCAGGACAATACGCGGACAGGGTTACGTGTTTGTCGGACAGGCATCATGACTACATTGAAACAAAAAAGACGACACAGTTTATCCGGCAAACTGATTCTGTTGTTCATCGTGATGGCATTTGCCTTCGTCCTGTTAGTCAGCGGTGGTATACGGCATGCTTTCCAGGGACATTTTAAAGACAACATCCAACCGCATATCACGCAATACCTGGAATATGTGAGTGCTGACATCGGTACACCACCCGATCGCAGCCGTGCACAGGAACTCGCGGACCGCCTGAATCTTGAAATTCAGATAATTGACAACAAGGGACACTGGTCATCCAGCGGCCGACTGAGCACGATGGATGATCTTGAAATTGAACGCAGCTTCCTGGTAAACGGAAAACAGTATTTTCATGCCGAGGATGAGCAAGAGCACTACCTGATGGCGCGCGATGGAGAAACTACCCTGCTGTTCAATGTGCCGAACGTGCGCGACCAGCGCAAGGGATTCAAGGGATGGTATCCGATAATAATACTGCTGTTTCTCCTGCTGCTGCTGTACTACGCTACGCGCCGCCTGTTTGCTCCACTCGACACCATACAGCAAGGCGTACAGAAATTTGGCGCGGGTTACATGGATCACAGAATACAGCTCAAGCGAAAAGATGAACTTGGCGAACTGGCGAACAGCTTTAATACTATGGCGGACGACATCCAGCAGATGCTGGATGCCAAGCGCCAGCTGCTGCTGGCGATAAGCCATGAATTGCGCTCGCCGCTGACCCGCATGAGGGTTGCCGTCGAGTTACTCGATGAGGATGACAAAAAAGCGCAGCTTGTTCAGGACATCAACGAGATGGAATCCCTTATTGAAGAATTGATGGAAACGGAACGACTGAGCAGCCGGCACACGAAACTGAACAAGGCCCAGGTCGACATCGTGGAACTGGTAAACGAAGTTGTTGCTGCAAATTTTTATGATGCCGGTATTACAGTAGATTTACCCGAAACATCGCTAAAACTCGATGTTGATGCAGCACGCATCAAGCTACTGCTGAAAAACCTTCTGGACAATGCTGTGCGGCATACACCGGAAATAACCCGGGTACCTGAAATACAACTTACCGTAGACAAGCAGAAAGTCTTAATCAAAGTAAGCGATCACGGTAATGGCATCGAAGCGATGCACCTGCCGCATTTAACGGAGCCGTTCTATCGAGTCGATTCATCGCGCCAGCGTGAAACCGGTGGTTACGGGCTTGGGCTGTACCTATGCAGAATGATTGTAGAGGCGCATGATGGCGAGCTGCAGATCGAAAGTGAGGCTGGAAAAGGTACACAAGTGACGGTAAAACTGCCGCTATAATTGTAATCATTCTTTTAAAATTGATTCGCGTCATTTTAAACGTATTACTAACGGTGCTGAGGCACAAAGCCCAACAGCATGGTTTCAGCAGATACCCTTGTTGGGCTTCATTCTTCAGCCCAACCTACAATTGCATTCAAGCAAAGCAATGACTAAACAGAAGTATATGGGACCAATGGTTTTTTACGTAAGATCAAAATCTTAACCCATCGCGGCGAGGATGCCGCTCCTACAGGAATATCAAAACTGGATTCAGGCATACACCGGTATGATGAGATATTTAGTGAAAGGAGAAAGGACTAAAGAGTTCCAGGTTTCAAGATTGAAAATCTACAATGTTTATACCAGCCTGTGCCGGGATTAAATATTCAGAATGCGCGTAAATATCCCACGACGAAATTGTCAGTATCGGATCCAACATCTTTATGTGTACGCCCTCTTGCATAGGCGATTTTAATGCTTGATGTACGGCTGACAGGCAGACCGGCGCTCAAGGCGTAGAGAAAATCATCTTTTCGATCATCCGTTTTCTCTTCATTTATAGTTGACCGTCCGGCCCTGACAGCACCGGCGCTAATCGAAGCCCAGATTCCGTGCCGGAAGGTATGGACAATATGCGTCTGCAGCGCAAATAAGGGATCCTGTCCGCGTTTGTTGCCATTCCAGAAATCATTGTTGTCGGTGTAGAAGAAGGCAGAG
>JAYEGM010000006.1:8985-21121 GCA_034659075.1 Pseudomonadota bacterium | reverse complement strand
GCTGTATTTCATCGTCCGCCAGCCGCCACAAGTCCTTATTGCCTTCTGGCATCAAACTATAACGACTTTCTGAAAAAAAAGGGGTCGGAGTGATTAAATTTAAATCACTCCGACCCCTTTATTTGACGAGAGCTATGGGGTACTTGAAGAAGCAGGTGATGGATTATTTACCGCAGCTTGAATTGGCAGCCACTTCCATCAGGGCACCTTTGGTTTCCCCCTTGATACCAAAACGCTTTGCGGCCTTGCTCACACAGCTGACATAGGCACCATGGTTTCTTGATCCCTGGCAGTCGCAAAGATCGGCGACATCATGCTTGATTACCCACAGGGCATCGTTGCAGTCGTAATCGCATGGATGCTGGACGTTTACATACCAGGTGAACGGATTGCGCGGATCGACCTTGAAACCGGTTGGCTCCGAATTATAGTCACCAAGACTCGCAAACAGCGCCACATGCTCAGCGACACCATTTTTGTCGGCATCGACAGCCTGCCAGATGTCACCAGGATGTTCGTCTTCAATAATGAAGACATTGCCGGCAGCATCGGTCGCGAGGTTATCAGGATCATCGAGACCGTACGTGCTGTCACTCGTACCCGTGCCTACCGGGTTGTTACCAAGCAGGTCAGGAGTACTCGAGCTATTTACAAACTCGCGTACCATAGCAGTGCTGTCGGACAACAGCTCGATACCGTAGACGATATTCTCACTGGTGGTCGCGAACAACAGGTACTCGTTGTCATTAGCGGTGTTCATGGTCAGATCTTCCGGACGGCCATAAGGGGTGGCGCTGATTTCATCCGCAGCAGTACGCCCACCACGTGTGCTGTAATCAAATGGATTACTGCTGAGGCCGCTTGCAGCGACAGTGCCGTCTTCATTAGTGATGGCTATCCACGAGGCGCTACCTGTGCGTGTGGCAGCCTGATTAGCAGTGCTATCATAGTTTTCATCGGCATTGCCGGTATAGGCATCGACTGACAGGACAAAGGTCTGGCCTATGCTGTAGTCACCACTCTCCCTGGGCACGAACTTGTAAATGGAGCCGGATTTGTCTTCATCTACCATGTACATGTTACCGGCTTTGTCGAATTTGATGCCTTCATGCGAGATGGAGGGAATGTTGCTTAGCCAGCGCCAGTCAGCATCGGCCGGGCTTGTGGCCGTTTCCGGATTTCTCAGTTCGAAAAGACGTCCTGCACTGTCTCCCCATTCCTCGCCGGTCACTAGTGTTCCGGAGGGTGTAATCACGGCTGGATCCAGGCCGATGAAGTCATCAGTCTCGTGATCCCAGCCATCGTTCGGATTTCGATCGAGTGCACCACTGCCGTTACCTTCCAGAAGAATAACGATTGAATCGGTATCACGATTCAGCCGTGTAACACCGGCACCCGCACTGACTTCATGAGGAATATAGATAAATTCGTTATTTTCGCCACTGAAGTCGATCATGTCCCAGTTGCCGAAGCTAGCCGGGTAGGCACCACCTGTATATTCAGGATCCCCACCAAGTGATGCATTCAGGGTTTTACGGCTGGCGACGAATTGCTGGCTATAATTTGGTGGTATCGTAAACGGTGAATTATTAAGAGACGTTTCATCCGTGTTCGGGTTGGGTTGATTTAACGGCTCGAAGTAGGTTCCTGCGTGTGCGGAGGTGGCCATTAATGCTATGGTAACAGCGGCAGTTTGCAGCTTTGTTTTCATTTGTAGTGCCTCACAGTAAAAAAATATAAATAGTTGGGTGGACTTCTAAATAGTGAAATTCTTTTCTCGAGGTAAAATTCTATGCAGGGATTGTTACATGCTTCTTACAGATTTATTACATTTTGATGAAAGATTAAGGCGATTCAATAATTCATAAATGAGTAATAGGAATAATAGGGACAGACCACGAATATATTCAGCGTTCTGCTCTATCTCAACATCGTAAAACGTGGGCTGCCCCCTATTGTTCGAGGTTCTTTTTAGTAGCTAAATTAGCTCGATCATCCCATCTTATCTATGAGTTGGCATGGTACGACACCGTTGATGCCCCGCTGATGCTTCAACTCAGATATACTTCACCGCCTATGAACAACTTAATAATTGAAATAGACGCCATTTCCCAGTTGGCACTGGAGATCATGCAGGCAATACTGGCCAGAGATGCGGAAGCGCAAAAAATCATGAATGATGAGGATGGCCCGATCGCCCTGGCTTCCGCCTTGTCCGATTTTTTTCAGATCGCCGCTACCCTGGAATCGGATGAGGCCTATATGGACTCAGATGATATGACCGAATTCGGTTCATACGGTCTCGACCTGCTGGACAGGCTAGATTTTCTGGTCCGCAAGCTTGAGATTATGGATCAAAGAGAAAACGTCTCGCGTGTACACTCGTCACTGGCAGTCTGGCTCGCGCGCCATGATGCCATCATCGACAATCTTACAGGCGCAGCTGATGGTTTCGGCATGCTTGTAAACGGACTGGGTGAACCGCAAGATCTCGCCGATGTGTGCCACATCATGCAAGAAGTCATTGAAGCAGCATCCGAGAAATTGCAAATGGACGAGGACAAGAGTGATCCATGGCGCCCATGGCGTATCATCAACCTCAATTCAGGCATTGCAGCCACCCGCTCGCTGGATCCGGATTTGATGGAGCGCACTTTCGAGAAACTGGGCCGGCGACTGCCCTATGATATGCCCGGCTTCCTTGCCGATGGGAAAAGGCAGATGATAGGACAGAACATTCCTGAGACAGTCAGCGCGGTGATGACCCGGTATGCAGAAAAGTGGTCTAGCAAACCACCCCACTAGAAAAACAGGGCCTGACCCCGGCTTTATACACTTCTCAGGTCACGAGCGAAGCACGGCAATCTCCTCTCGGCTAACCCGTGTCATAGTAGAATTTACTTGTTAATTCAAACAAGTGCTCTCAGACCCGGCTTTTCCACCATTGATTGATTCCTATGACTCGGCATCAATAATCACCTTGTGCATTTCCATCTTGCCTTCTCCGTCAAACGCTTCCTTTGGCATTGGGTTGCTGTGAGACAATTTGAAATCCTCACTGCCCACCCAGACCTCGAATGATGCCTTGTCCTGCCACGTGGTTAACACGACATAAGGCGTATCATTACTTTCAGGTTTGAGGATTTGCATACGCACGAAGCCCGGCTGCTTATCGATCTGGCCTGCACGCTTTTGAAAGCGTTCTTCAAAGCTGTCTTCCCAGCCCGACGCGACGGGCACCCGATTAGCGACGATAAACATGATGATTGCTCCCTTTATTGCTATAACCGTCATTGCGAGGAGCAAAGCGACGCGGCAATCTCCTCTCAGTTAATCCGGACCTGAGAGGAATCCCCCCTGGATTAAGGACAGATACTCTCTGTCCCGGATTTTTGTGTAATATTAGCGTAACCTCCGAACTAATACCTGTTTTCTGAAATGACATCATCTACTACCAATGCACAACATGAGCTGAATAGCCTGATCGCCGCGGATGAACCACCCGCCATAAGCACCTTGAATGAGCAGGGACAGGCGAAGGTCTTGCTGGTGGGTGATCATGTCAGCAATCTCATTCCCGGATCACTTAAGCAGCTGGGACTGGAAGACTGGGTGCTGCAGGAGCATGTCACCTACGATATTGGCACTCGAAAACTGCTGACCCACCTGGTTGACCACCTCGATGCCCGGGCGGTGATGGCGGGTTATTCGCGCCTGGTGATCGATCTCAATCGCAGTCTCGAGGATGCGAGCGTCATGCCGGAGGCGAGCGACAACATCCCTATTCCCGGCAACCAGGGCTTATCCGCTGAGGATCGCAATCGACGCATTCATTCCTTTTATACACCCTACCGCGCGGCGATCGATCATGCGCTGCACGGTTTTCGTCAGCGTGACATTGTCCCGGCACTGATTGCAATACACAGCTTTACCCCGCAGATGGCGGGATTTGAACGTCCCTGGCATATCGGCCTGTTGTGGGACAAGGACCCCCGTATTCCGCTGCAATTGCTGCAGCGCTTGCGCGCACATCCAGAAGCAATCAATGTCGGTGATAACGAACCTTATTCAGGAAAGCATCCTGCCGACTACACCATCGATCATCATGCTGAGGCAGCCGGTCTGCCGCATGTGTCGATCGAGGTGCGCCAGGACCTGATCAATACCGAAGCAGGTGCCGAAAAGTGGGCCACCATTTTAGCCGAGGCATTGACCGGGATACTGGCCGACCCGGATTTATACCAGGTGTGGGATGCCCTATGACAGCGCCTGAGCCCTCGTTCACCCTCGGCATAGAGGAAGAATACCTGCTGGTTGATCGTGAAAGCCGTGATGTCGTGATTGACCCGCCACGGGAAATTTTTGATCAGTGTGCGAAAGAGGCTGAACAGGGGGCCGTGGAACACGAGTTATTGCGTTCGCAGATCGAAGCGGAAACACGGGTTTGTGAAACGGTAGCCGAAGCACGCCAGGAACTGGCACGCTTACGCAGACTGGCCAGTGACGTCAGTCGTCAATACAACATTGCACCGATCGCCGCCTCCACGCATCCCTTTGCTGAATGGCATGCACAGCAATCTACTGATAAGCAGCGCTATCACGCCCTGTTTCGTGATATGCAATCCCTGGCACGGCGTATGCTCATCTGCGGCACGCATGTCCATGTCGGTATCGAAGATGATGAACTGCGGCTTGAATTGCTGAATCAATTCAGCCAGTTTCTGCCGCTGCTGCTGGCCTTGAGCACCTCGTCACCGTTTTGGGAAGGTGAGAACACCGGCCTGAAATCCTATCGCCTGACCGTGTTTGATAATTTTCCGCGCACCGGACTACCGGAGCAGTTCGAGAATTATGCCGACTACCAACAACACATGGCCATTCTGCAAAAGGCAAAGGTGATGCAGGACCCCACGTTTATCTGGTGGGACATGCGCATCAGCGCGCGCTACCCCACCCTGGAATGCCGCATTGCGGATGTGTGCACCCGCCTGGATGATGCCATCAGTCTTGCCGCATTAACGCAATCCATACTTCACTATTTATATCGAATGAAGCGCGAGCACAAAACCGTCCCGGTTTATTCCCGTTTCCTGATCAATCAAAACCGCTGGCGAGCCATGCGCTACGGCTATGATGAGGGACTGCTGGAATTTGAAAGCGCGAAAGTGATACCGGTGAATGACTGGTTATCCAGTATCGTTGAAAATGTCTATCGCGATGCGGAAGAACTGAGCTGTGAAAAAGAATTAGAGCAGGCCCTCGAAATTCCCAAACACGGCACCAGTGCACATAAACAAATCGCCGCCTTTGAACAGGCCTGTGCAGCAGGCAAAGCCCCGATAGAGGCATTGCATACCGTCGTGGACAGGCTAATCGAGGAGACAGTTAAGGGCCTCTAATCTGAATAAAATGCTCTGATCCCTTTAATCATGAAATCACTCCGGCCCCTTTAATCCCTTCCTTATTTTTTTTCCTTATTGAGCACAAAACGCTGTTCATGACTGAGCCCCATGTACAACGCGACGCACATTGCCAGCAGGACTACCGTAAATGGTAACCCGACTGTAATCGCCGCCGCCTGTAAAGCACCCAGCGCATCTGCACCACCACCAAACAGCAGGGCACCGGCAATCAGACCTTCCATTGATGCCCAGAATATGCGCTGAGGCACCGGTGCATCGAGCTTGCCTCCTGCGGTGATACTGTCGATTACCAGCGATCCGGAATCAGATGATGTGACGAAAAAAACCAGAACCAGTACGATGGCAATGAACGACGTCAATGTCGACAACGGCAGGTTTTCCAGCATCTGGAACAGTGCAAGTGATACATCCGAAATACCGTTTGCAAGGTTGCCAATGTTGTCCTTGACCTGGCCGAGCCCAGTACCGCCAAATGCGGTCATCCAGACGATGGTAACCAGCGTAGGCACCATCAGAACCGCGATAATAAATTCACGCACCGTACGTCCTTTGGACACCCGTGCAATGAACATACCTACAAATGGTGACCAGGAAATCCACCAGGCCCAGTAGAAGATAGTCCATCCATGATAAAACTTTTCATCTTCACGCCCCATCCAGTTGCTCAGCGGAATCAGGTTGTCCAGGTAAGCCTCGCTCGTTGACAACACTCCGGAAAAAATTCCGAGCCCCTGGCCAACAACTATCACGAACATAAGCAGGGTAAAGGCCAGCACCATGTTGATATTACTCAACACCTTAACGCCGCCGTCCAGTCCGCGAACAACCGAGACAATCGCAACTGCGGTAACAACTATAATAATTGCTATCTGGGTATTAATCGTATTCGGAATGTCAAACAGGTACTTGAGTCCTCCCGCTGCCTGCTGGGCACCAAACCCCAGTGAGGTTGCCAGGCCAAAAATCGTGGCCATTACTGCCACGATATCAACGACGTGTCCAAACCAGCCCCACGAGCGATCCTTGATAAACGGGAAAAACGCCGAGCGAATCGTCAGTGGCAAATTCTTGTTGTAGGTAAAAAAGGCCAGCGAGAGACCGACGACGGCATAGATAGCCCACGGATGCAGTCCCCAGTGGAACATCGTCGCTCCCATGGCTGCCTGTGCCGCCGCCGGTGTTTTTTCAGCGACATTGAGCGGCGTACCCCACCAGTTCGTGTAGTAAGCGGTTGGTTCTGCGACACTCCAGAACATCAGACCGATCCCCATGCCTGCCGCAAACAGCATGGCGAACCACGAGACTCTGGAAAACTCCGGTTTCGCATCCACACCACCGAGACGAATCTTGCCCACTGGCAAGACGACAAGTATCAGGCAGAAAATGACAAAGATGTTCCCGGCAATCAGAAACAACCAGTCGAAATTATTGATGGACCAGCCCTTGGAGCCGTCGAAGGCCTGCTTTGCGTCTTCAGGGAACATTATCGTTCCGACAACAAACAGCAACACCAGTAGTGCCGAGATGATAAACACCGGGTTGTGGAAGTCCATTCCCCAGGTGCGGATGTTATCCTGGCCTACTTGATAATCCGTATCGTAGCGATTTGGCATAGTATTCTCCTACTCTATGAGCGATTTGCTAGCGTGAACCGCTTGCGGAAAAATCAAAACGCACACCGGCGGCAAATACATAACCACCGCTGCATTCCCAGCAGGTTTCATTGAGCCCACCGCCCCTTGTAGTGATGGCCGCTGTCTCTTCCTCGCTATAGTACTCGGCAAACAGCTTTAGATCTTTTAGCCACTGAAAGTCATAGCCAACATGTACGATGCCTTCACCATAACCGTCGACATCGGCAACCATGCCCTTGAAGGTATGCTTGCCGAGTGTGTAACCGAGATAAAGATTCATGGCTGTATCGCCATCCTTGCCATAACCGGAGTCAATGCTGTTATCATGGATTTCGTACTTGGCACCAATGTACAGGGCATCGGTAGCCTGCCATGCCGCGGATGCACCCCAGGTGTTCCAGTCATTGGCGCCGCCGAGGTGATCAAGGCCGCCCGACAGCGTCAGCCTGGCAAAATCATAGCTGACCGTTGCCTGTAGCCGATCATCCAGGTCGCCGTTTGCTTCCTCTGCCCCCTTCCCATCGCTGAAGCCGAAAGAACCCGAAAGCCCGGCAAACTTTGGCGTGTAGTAGGACAAGGTATCGCCGCGGCGAAAAACAGAATAGGTGGCAAATCCGCTGTAGTAAGTGCTGAACATGTCTACCGGGTAGGCGATCGCATTATAGTAGGGCAACCACATCTGGCCAACGGCAACATCGCCGAATCGACCTTTCAGGCCGATCTTGGCGATGCGGATGTCCTCATCCTGCTCCCATGGGTCCTGCACGGCAGCGTTCGGTATATCCAGGGGGAGTTCGAGTTTTGCATAGAAGCTGCTTGCTCCCTCGCTGCCGAAGTCCTGGCTGATGTTAACTCCCAGCCGTGAATAGGCATCACGCCACCCGGTATAAGATTCGAGGGTGTCAGTAATATCGGGATTGACTGATTCTGCGTGAACCCGAAATGAGCCATAGAAATCATAATCCAGTGCAAAAGCAGAACCGGTTGCGCTAGTGAAGATAAAAGCTGTGACTAACAATTTTTTTATCATTATTCTCCCCTTTTTTCATTTGGCCACAGCAAATACAAAATGCGCATAATGCTCCACGTGTGTTGCTAATTCACTCATCTCAGGTGGTGTGAAAGCTACTTAATTTTTATTGACGACAGGTCGCAACAAGGCCTTGACCTGTCCTGACGTCCGGACCCAAGCAAGGTACAATGACGAAGTAACAGCTTGCGCTGTATTGACAGCACTTTATACAGTGTAACTTGAAATGAACACAGAGCATTCATGGCTTTATCGTACTCATATTTTATCATGCAATAACGACAAACCAATTACAAACGAGGAATAAAACGCGAAATCATGGGGTCAGAGTAAAAACTCTAGCCTGATACAGAAGTGTTTTTACTCTGACCCCAAATTTTTGCTCTGGTATTTTCGAAACGACTTAATATTATTGACGATCCCCTACTGGTCCGGCTTTTTTTTAGTTTTTTTCATAAAGTGTTTTTCCAGTTCCGCGCACTGGTCGCTGTGGTCGACTTTCGGGGTAAAGATGACGATATCAAATGGCAGGGTGTCGCTGTTCAAGGTATCTGCATAAGCCAGCGGATCAGACTTGTCAGGGTCAACTTCTATCATGCCGATGGCAAGAATATTGGATGGAATCTCCAGATTGTTCACTAGATACAATGGCAGACCGCGGTCATTGCGTACATGACCGAGCCCTGCAATCATAACTTTTACCGGTTCATTGATACTGAGCAGGCTTTCTGTCAGCACCGCATCACGTATACGCTGCCCCTGCAGCATCATGATGCCGGTCTGTGAATCGAGCATGTTGCAATGCGAGGTATGGATTTCATCCAGCAGGTCTTTGCGCTGGGCATCGTTAAAAGGAGTATTGTCAAGAATTCGCCGGTAGTCTGCCGGTAACCTGCCTTCACCCTGTTTCAACACTTCCATCAGTTTTTTCCGATCCAGGTTTGCGGCCACGATAGGGTAGCCTGCGGCAATGGTTTCAACGAAAAGCGGGCGGTACTGGTTTTCATAGTCCCAGCCGGTCTGCGTCTGGTTCAATATTTCAATCAGTTCACTGGCTGAGTTAATCTCTAATCCGGCCAGTCGCTTGCCCTGTTCCTTATAGATCATCTCGTAGGCGATGCCGGCATCACGCCCTGCCATTGCGAGTTGTTTGATCACCCATGCCTGGTGTCTGTGATGAACATGGTTGTCATGCAACTCACCCAGTAACAGATAGTCGGCTTCGATGATGCGATTAATAAAACGTTCTTTTTCAATGAAGGACGCAGACTTTACTTCCCAGATTCTATCTACTAGCTGATGGTCAGAATACAGCAGGCCGTCAGTATCAGCATCAGGTGTGTATATGCACCCTGTTAGAAGCGATAACAGGCCGCTCATCGCGATGCCGGTGAAACACCATGATCGGAGCACAGTGCGATTCCTCTTGTTGTTGCACATAATAATAGGGGACAGACCACGATTAACCTTCCTTCAATGGCCTATTCCTGGAGTTACCCGTAATTTTAGGAACAATCCGGGTCAGAGAGCAATATTCTCTAATATTAGAAACAATTGCTCTCTGACCCCATTTTTCCACACCCCTTTATTCTTTATCGCATGGATTTAGATAGCAGGGCTTTGAGATAAGGCGCATAGGTCAAAACCGCACCAGTTTTGATGCCCAGATCATTGAAGGCATCCAGCATTTTTTGATAGGCCGCTTCGTCTTCAGGTTCCATTTTCAGCGTTTCAAGAGAATCAAGAAGAAGTTTGATATCCTCCTCATCCAGGTAGGTTTTTAGCATGGTGATGTCATCACCCAGTCTTTCTGTATTGACAGGCGGAACGCTCATATTCTCTCGCGTATCGGCAGATTCCTCGAACACCGGCGGTTCCTCATACACATTCCTGGCAAGTGCTTCGGACACTTTAGTATCAGGGGAATCATCATCAACACTGGCAACAATATCGTCCTCTCCGATTATTTTTTTCTTCAATGTCTCGATAAAAGTGTTAAATTCTTCTGCATTCGGGTTATTTAATAACAGTGATAAAACCGGACGCCCTTTATAGTCACTATAAAAATCCAGCTCTGCACCGTTCACCACCGGTTCAGGATTCAGCATGGACAGGCTCACAGTCAGCTTCTCTTCTTTTAACAGCCCCTTTATCCGCACAAATAAGACATCATCATCTATGATTTCGAATTCCCTCGTGCCTTTTAGAAAGCGTTTTTGTACAAGTTTCATAGTCATCACGTTGTCATAGTTTTCCAAAAATTAAACCACTCAGAGCGCTTTAATTTTATGAAAGTTAATCAGGTTTTATCGCATGTTTTCCGCTGCCTAGCATTGCGATAGTGAGGCCGCCTAGCAGGTAAAAGGCTTGCAACTCCAGTCCATATCCTCCGTGTTTACTCAAGCTGAAAATATCGCCCGAGTGGGCCAGCACGATGGCAACGATCATGTTCGCGGCGATAATCAGGCCACCGATTCGTGTGCGATAGCCAATTAGAATCATCAGCGGGGCAATTATTTCACCGATGTACACACCGTAGGAAAGTGCTGCAGGCATTCCCATACTGGAAAGCTGGTTGCCGATAAAATTAAGCGAGCCCGGATTCAGCACTTTAGCAATGCCGTGAAATAACATGAGACCTGCAACGGTGAGACGTAATAGTAATTTACCCATTGCGTCAATATGAAATTGATTAAACATCTTGTTTGCTCCAGTGCCTGACTGCGACGTAATTCGCGTAATAGTCGTTGTTTGATAACTGGGACAGGCCACGAAACTTTTTTCTGCCCTCTGCTGAATCACAATACCCTAATCGTGGTCTGTCTCCTATTAGTAAATCATTCCGATTCCTTTACTTATCTTTACTTAGCTTTACTTAAAGGTTTTTAAATTGTTGATGCAGAATCTTCGCACCCCATAGTAACGACAACAGCATCAGCAAAATACCCGTACCATTCACAAAGGCAGCAATAGCATGTATGCAGGAATGAGTTATAAATCTCCGGTGTGTCGGGGTTAGCATGGCTAAATAATTACCTGCGTTGTTACCCTCCCACTCCTCTCTTCCCTTAACTTACTATTTTTCCTGTTGCTCTATTAGTGCCTGTTGTAATCTCGGTAACTCTTGCTCGACAACACTCCATATCACATCTAAATCAACACCCAGATTATCATGCACCAGAATATTTCGAAAACCGGAAATCTGTTTCCAGGGTATCTCAGGATAAAGTTGCTTTGTATCTTCTGACAGACGCTGACTGGATTCAGACATGACCTGTAAATTTCTTACCACTGCATCCTGAACAAGTCGAGACGAATAGAAATGCTCCTTACTCTCGACATATTCATCAATACGCAAAATACAGTCCAGCATGTGGTCGATATAAACAGAGTTATCTTTACTAATCACAAGGCCCTCGCCTCATGCAAAACCCTTTCTCTGATTCTGGGATGTAGAGAGTTTTCCGTCACCACATCGACTTTGCGGTGAACGAGTTCAGACACATCGTATAAAAAACCACCCAATGCCAAACCCGATTGACCCTTCTCGATATCAACCAACAAATCCAGATCACTATCAGGCCCAGATTCATTGCGCGCCATGGAGCCAAACACCCGTACATTTCTCACACCATTTTCTTTAGCGAGCAACAGTATCTGGCTACGATATTTTTCAATAATGTCACTCATCTTCATTTGTCCGGATTTGTTATCTTCCTTAACTGACCCAGCGAGCTTCTCCAGAATCCGTCTCAATTCTTTATAAATCGGGCACTCTGTATTTGCCCGGTACTGAACCTGATTACCTACGGCCTCCTTCACCAGAACGCCCGCCTTAGCCAGCCGCGCCAATTCTTTATGTAGCGTGCCAGCAACCGTCCCGGTTAATCGAGCTATTTCCCGCACGTGATACTGCTTATCAGGATGGAGCAGCAATAAGTTCAATACGCGTCGTCGATAATCCTTAAAAAGTAATTCGGGTAGCGTGGAAGACACTATCAGCCTCTACTGTTGCTTTGTTAGCTACGATTGTAGCCTTTTTTGCTACA
>JAYEGM010000006.1:0-8885 GCA_034659075.1 Pseudomonadota bacterium | reverse complement strand
GGATGGAGCAGCAATAAGTTCAATACGCGTCGTCGATAATCCTTAAAAAGTAATTCGGGTAGCGTGGAAGACACTATCAGCCTCTACTGTTGCTTTGTTAGCTACGATTGTAGCCTTTTTTGCTACATATTTAAAGGGGTCGGAGTGATTAAAATTAAATCACTCTGACCCCTTGATCTGTATTAGTATTGACATATTGACACATTAATGAGAATCATTATCATTGATACCCATTTCAGGCCTGTCACTAAATTTTGTTTTTCCCACTGAGGTTGTTACTCATGAAGAAATACCTTCTCTCACTGTTCGCCCTGGTGATCGCATTTCCAGCCTATGCAGCAGACACTATTACAGTCTATTCAGCACGCAAGGAGCATCTGATAAAGCCATTATTTGATGCCTATACCGAGAAAACTGGTGTAAAAATACAATATATCACGGACAAGGCAGGTCCCCTGCTCGCCAGGATCAAGGCTGAAGGCCGAAACACTCCAGCTGATCTGTTTATGACTGTCGATGCCGGCAATCTCTGGCAGGCAGCTGAGAAAGGCGTCCTCGCAGTAACGGATTCAAAGATTCTTGAGACCAACATACCCGTCCATCTGCGTGATCCGGAAAACCGCTGGTTCGGACTTTCGGTTCGCGCACGCACCATCGTCTACAGTACCGAGCGGATTAAGGACGGTGAACTAACGACCTATGAAGACCTCGCCGATGCGAAATGGAAGGGACGCCTCTGCCTGCGGACATCGAAAAAAGTTTACAATCAGTCACTGGTCGCCATGCTTATCGCTCGTCACGGCGAGGAAAGAACGGAACAGCTTGTAAAAGGCTGGGTAACAAACCTGGCCACAGCGCCCTTCTCCAATGACACAAAAACTATGGAAGCAATCGCTGCCGGCCAGTGTGACGTGGGAATCGTCAACACCTACTATTTTGGCCGCCTGAAAAAGAAAAAGCCTGAGATCAAACTGGCTTTGTTCTGGCCAAACCAGGATAGCACTGGTGTCCATGTCAATGTATCAGGTGCCGGCGTCACCAAACATGCAAAAAATCGCGATGCGGCGACAAAGCTGCTGGAATGGTTATCTTCACCTGAGGCACAGGGAAAGTTTGCAAGCCTGAACATGGAATACCCTGTTAATCCAGCAGTCGAAGCAGACGATGTGGTCAAGGCCTGGGGTGAATTCAAAAGTGATGACCTGAACGTCTCCAGTGCCGGTGCAATGCAGACCACGGCGATCAAGCTGATGGATCGCGCCGGATACCGTTAGTCAGGCATAATATCGGGTATGCAAGAATCCATCCTGGATCCCCGGTCTGAGCCAGACAATAACCGGCTGGCCGGGTTTCTCCCGCGAAAACCGAATAAATGGCACTATACAAGCGGAGCCCTGGCTCTGCTTGTTGCTGTTCCACTGCTCGTTGTTTTTTCAGGCTGGCTAAAACCGGAAACCGAGATCTGGTCTCACCTGGCCGACACAATCCTCGATCAACTGGTCATCAACACTATCAAGCTAGTTGTGGGTGTTGGCATCGGAGTGGTGATTCTCGGTGTGTCACTTGCCTGGCTCACCGCACGCTGTGAGTTCCCGGGCAGGAAATGGTTCGACTGGCTGTTAATGCTGCCGATGGCTATGCCGGCCTACGTCCTCGCCTTTGTAGCCATCGGGCTGCTGGATTTCTCAGGACCGGTGCAGACTGCCCTGCGGACATGGGCTGGCACCAGCAATATCTGGTTCCCCGAAATTCGATCGACTGGCGGCCTGATCACGGTAATGGTGATAGCCTTTTATCCCTACGTCTACATGATGGCGCGCACTGCCTTCATTACCCAGGGGCGTTCAACACTCGAGGCCGCCCGGATGCTCGGTGCCGGCTCTTACGGTGTTTTCTGGCGCATCGCCCTGCCTATGGCACGCCCGGCGATAGCTGCAGGAACGACGCTTGCGCTGATGGAAACACTGGCTGATTTCGGTACCGTCGCAACCTTCAACTATGACACATTTACCACTGCTATCTACCAGGCATGGTTTGGATTCTTCAGTCTGCAGGCGGCGTCTCAGCTTGCGTCGATCCTGTTATTGCTGGTGTTCGTTAGCCTGATGCTGGAGAAATCATCACGCAGTAAAAGCAAGTATCATGACTCCATGCGCAGCGGTGAACCGCCTCGTCTGCATTTGTCCGGCTGGCGCGGCTGGACAGTCTCCGGTCTGCTCGCACTGCTATTCCTTATCGCCTTCCTGGCTCCATTTATCCAGCTCTGCCTGTGGTCGATCGAGGTAATTACTACGGATTTTGATGAACGTTACCTCGGACTGCTCGGTCACACCTTGCTGCTCGGCGCACTGGCGGCTACGGTAACAGTCATTGCTGGCATGGTGCTGGGTTTTGCACGGCGCTTCCAGCCAGACAGGACAACCCTTGTTACTACCAGTCTGGCAACGCTCGGTTATGCCCTGCCCGGGTCGGTACTTGCTGTCGGTATCATGGTTGCTGCCAGCGGCTTCGATAACGGTATCAATAACCTGTTTGAATCTATCGGACTCGATATGCCCGGACAGATCCTTGGAGGCAGCCTGCTGGCATTGGTGCTGGCCTATGTTATCCGTTTCATGGCCGTTGCTTTCGGACCGATCGAAACTGTTCTGTCCCGGATACGCCCCAGCCTGCCGGAAGCCGCACGCAGTCTCGGGGCGACATCATCACAAACATTAAAAGCAATTTATCTGCCACTGCTCCGCCCCGGCCTGATGACAGGACTACTGCTGGTAATGGTCGATACAATGAAGGAAATGCCTGCAACCCTGCTGATGCGACCCTTTGGATGGGATACACTTGCCGTCCGCATCTATGAGATGACATCTGAAGGTGAATGGGAACGTGCAGCACTACCGGCCATCACACTGGTATTTGCCGGGCTGATTCCTGTTGTTTTATTAACTCGTCGATCGCTAAAACGCCTAAAATAGCTCCCGCCTAAATGGAAAATTTACTTGAAATAGAAAAAATTCACTGCGGCTACGAGGGTCATGATGTCGTTGATGACTTTGACCTGAGCCTGGCACCGGGAACCATGATCAGTCTGCTGGGCCCGAGTGGCTGTGGAAAAACAACTGTGCTGAGGGCAATTGCCGGCTTTGAACCCGTTAGCAGCGGTAAAATTCATCTCGATGGACGGACCGTCTCTTCGCCAAAAATTCGGGTCTCACCTGAGCGACGCAGGGTTGGCATGGTTTTCCAGGACTATGCACTGTTTCCGCATCTGGATATTGCAGCAAACATTGCTTTCGGATTACCTCGGGAATCTGCCGCCGAAAAGAAACGCATTACCGACCGTATGCTGGAACTGGTTGGCATGGAGGGATTCGCTCATCGCTATCCTGATGAGCTCTCCGGTGGCCAGCAGCAGCGTGTGGCGGTAGCCCGCGCACTTGCTCCTGAACCCAGACTTCTGTTACTGGACGAACCGTTTTCGAATCTAGATACCGAATTGCGCGAACGGCTGGCGATCGATGTTCGGGATATGCTGAAAGAACAGAACATGGCCGCGATCTTTGTCACCCATGATCAGAATGAAGCATTCGTAATGGGTGACCGTACCGGCGTGATACATAACGGCAGAATTCTGCAGTTCGACACGGCATTTAACCTCTACCATGAGCCGGCAAACCGGTTTGTTGCAGACTTTATCGGTCATGGTCGTTTTCTACAGGGAGAGATGCTCGGCCCCGACAAGGTCCAGACCCGCCTGGGTATCCTGCATGGCAACCGGGCCTATCCCTGGGACAAAGGGACGAAAGTGGACATCCTGCTCCGCCCTGACGATGTACTTATCGATGAAGATAGTCCAATCCGCTGTTTTATCCAGGAAAAAGCATTCCGTGGTGCAGATACCATGTACACAGTTGGCATGAACATTGATTCTGAGTTGTTATCCCTGATGCCTAGCCGATTTGACTATAAGGTCGGTGATGAAGTTGGTATCGAGATTGATATCGACCACCTCGTCCTGTTCCGTCACCAGTCTTAAAAAGGTATCAAGGGGTCCGAGAGCTTTAACAGGTATATCTAGTCATACGACAGTGGTAAAAGTATGTAGATCAAGTACTCTGCCCCATTGATCTTCGGGGCCGAATGGGTATGCCTTAAAGCATGGTTTACGGATAAGCGAATCGCCACGCTCTACAAGCTGAACTATATGCAGGTGGTGAAAGGCAGAATGCAGGACGTTCAAAGAACCCTGATCGAGAAATTCGGGCCTCCAGGTAAGGACATAGGGGGTAGGAAAAAGAAGACAACGAAAATGGTATGGAGCGCGGAGTCTGTCGGCGCTGACAACCAGGCCCATAACGAAGAAGTCGAAGCTAACCTCACTCGCATTGGCGATCATATTATTGTTGACATGATCCTGCACGACCCGGAATCAATTGACAGATCCGGGAAAGTTACCGAGTCCCCGGAAAGGGTGCAACCGAGAAGCCCGGTCAGGTTGAAACTATAAACCGTTAAAAGGATCGGAGTGATTAAAATTAAATCACTCCGACCCCTTTAATTGCATTGTAGCCAAAAAACGCAATCTTCATTTGGTTTGTTCCAGGCCGAGATTAAAATTTCTATAAAAGTGGGCTGTCCCCTATTCTTCGTCACCCACTACCATTGGGTTACTGGGATCTGTCGTCCACTCCTCTAACGAAGCCATATAAACTGCCACGTTGTTATACCCCAATCGAGTAAGAACAAATGCATCAGTCGATGCAACAATACCGCCACCACAATAGCTAATTATTCGGGCATTACGATCAAATCTGTGCATTGCAGCCAACTCATCATGTGAAAGTAAGTGACCATTCTTATCGAGTAAAGACAACCCATCAATATTCACCGCACCGGTAATATGACCCGATCGTGGATAGATGCTCATCTCACCACGATAAAACGGCTCGGGTAGTGTATCAATAAGAATAACCGTTTCATCATTAATACTGACAAGCACTTCATCGTGATCTGCAATCAACTCAGGACGTGGTTTGGGTGTTAATGTGTTAACAGCGCGAGTAACAGGTTCCAGGGAAAGTTCATTACCCGTTGATGTCCAGGCAGAAAGTCCACCATCTAAAATGGCGGCATTATCAAAACCAACCCAGCGTAGCATCCACCAGACTCGTGCCGCCCAACCAGTGTAACTCGCATCGTATAGCACAACACGAGAATCATCCCCCACACCCAGTTTACCCATCGCAGCACAGAACTGTTCCGGGCTGAATAAGTCAAACTCAACGGGACCATTCTCTTTGCACAGCTCACCTTTTAGATCTGCAAAACCTGCATTGGGTATATGGCCAAGCTCATAATCCGGGCGGCCGCTAACATTACATATTCCACGTGGATCACTCGCATCAGGAACAGTAACAACCGTACAATCTAATATCACCAGGTCTGGATGATTAATATGCTTTTTTAACCATTCTGCACTTACCAGGGTATCCATAACGAGAGCTCCAAATGCGGATAGGGAATAAAGATATTGATTTACTATATTCAATTAATTAAAGGGGTCGGAGTGATTTAATTTTAAGCACCCTCTTCTTAATGTTCATTTATTCGGGGTCGCCCTCTTTCATTAAACCCTATCCGTCTACCCAAAGCACTTTCAATCTGTTTCTGAAAACAATCATCGCCTAATGGGTAATTGTAGGCAAGTGATTGTCGGATATCATGGACATCAACTTCCGGAACCTGATGCCGGAACAGTTCCCGGTATAATTCCTGACGGGTTTGCTGATTGCTGCCCAATGCTTCATACAATACATGATCTTTGATGAGTGTATTGTTCTCGCCCCAGGCGTGGTACCGGTAACTGGACCAGCGGTACTGGTCGGGGGCAGTGACCATATCCGCCGCAACGGGGTTGAGTTCTATGTATCGGTAGCAGGTGAGCAAATAGTTATCCGCATCCACCAGGCTTGCCTTGTGCCGGCCTTCCCAGAGTGTCCCGGTACGACGGTAGGTTTTGTTGACGTAGGCGACATAAATTCTCCCAATGTGCTGCATGACCTGGGAGATACCCACGTTCGACTGCCCTTGTGTCATTAACAGATGGACATGATTGGTCATCAGGCAATAGGCATGAAGGTGCACATCGTATCGCTGACAGCCCTGAGCGAGCGCATTCAGGTAATATCGGTAATCCTCGTCAGCAAAGAAACAGGCATCACGGTTATTTCCGCGCTGCACAACATGAGCAGGGATACCAGGCAGGTACATCCTTGGTTTTCGTGGCATCGCAAATCCTTTTGCGGTTATTGTAATGATTAGACTGTTTAGCTTAGCATAAAGGGCAGTTGCTTAAATTTAAATCACTCCGACCCCTTTAATTCGTTCGCCTTCTCGATTCACCCGGCAGGCCGGAATACTGGATGTTGGTGGAATGTTATAACTGGGATTTAATTCATATGAGGAATTCACACCGAAAAATTCAGCGTATCGTTCAGGTGGTGAATAGATGACAAGTCTTCCACACATAATTTTTCAAAGCCCGTGTCCGTTGCAGGATTGTGTATATATTAGAGCAAACTGAATCAAGGGGTCTAACTAAAGGGTCTATAACTAAAGGCTCCTGAGCCCTCAATTCTTTATTATTGATATAATAAATGTTTTCCTGTTGCTTCTATGTAAAACTATTAAGCACGGCTGAATTTTTCAGGATAAAACAATGCACGAGTCAGCTACAGATCCCGGCACACCGATGGATAAAGAAGTGGTGTTTCATGTTCACGGCGTCACCAAAATCTACCAGATGGGTGAGGTGCAGGTGCGCGCGTTGCGCGGCATCGATCTCGATCTATACAAAGGTGAATTCACGGTTTTGCTGGGCGCGTCCGGCAGTGGTAAATCGACCCTGTTAAATATCCTCGGCGGTCTGGATTCCCCCACCGACGGCCACGTGCAATACGCTGGCGGTGA
Organism: Pseudomonadota bacterium; assembly: GCA_034659075.1. Taxonomy (GTDB): domain Bacteria; phylum Pseudomonadota; class Gammaproteobacteria; order BMS3Bbin11; family BMS3Bbin11; genus BMS3Bbin11. Next base: position 1,919 of record JAYEGM010000006.1, on the reverse strand, counting down.
CCTGACACGGGCCAGTGAAAAAGAACTCACCGCCTACCGGCGTTTCCATGTTGGTTTCGTGTTCCAGTTTTACAACCTGATCCCCAGCCTCACAGCACTTGAAAACATAGCCGTGGTCACCGAGATCGCAAAGTCACCGATGCAGCCGGAAGAGGCGCTGAAGCTGGTCAACCTGGGTGACCGCCTGCACCATTTCCCGGCACAGCTTTCCGGCGGTGAGCAGCAGCGTGTTGCGATTGCCCGTGCCATCGCGAAAAATCCAGATGTGCTGTTATGCGATGAGCCCACCGGCGCACTCGATTCCAAGACCGGCATCGTCGTGTTGGAAGCGTTGCAGCGGGTTAACCAGGAACTGGGCACCACCACCGCGGTCATCACGCACAACGCCGGTATCGCTCAGATGGCCGACCGGGTGATCCATCTCGCCGATGGCCACATCAGCCAGGTGGATGTCAACGAAACCCGTCTCGACCCGAGTCAGCTCAGCTGGTAATGCCGCGATGAGATCACTCGACATAAAACTCTGGCGGGAACTGTGGGACATGCGCATGCAGGCGATGGCCATCGCCATGGTCATTGTCAGCGGCGTCGGCATCTTCATCATGTCATTGAGCACGCTCGACTCTTTATATGAGACCCGTGAAAACTATTATAAAGACCATCACTTCGCGCATATCTTTGCCACACTGAAGCGTGCACCGCTGTCGCTGGTAAAACGCATCGAAGAGATTCCCGGCGTCGATAAAGTTGAAACCCGCGTGGTCGCTTATGTGAACCTGGATGTCGAGGGCTTCGACGACCCGGTCAGCGGTCACATCCTGTCGCTGCCCAATAACAGTCGCGGGCTGCTCAACCAGATCTACCTGCGCAACGGCCGTTTTATCGAACCAGGCCGTGATAATGAGATTGTGCTCAGCGAAGAATTTGCCCAGGCGCACAAACTGCAGACCGGCGACAAGCTCAGCGCCACCATCAACGGGCGACGCAAGGCACTCACCATCGTCGGCATCGCGCTGTCGCCAGAATATATCTACCAGATTGCACCCGGTGCCATGTTCCCCGACCATGCGCGCTACGGTATATTGTGGATAGCACGGCAGCCGCTGTCCACGGCGTATGACATGGAAGGCGCGTTCAACGATGTCACGCTGACCCTGAGCAAAGGCAGCAACGAGCAGGAGGTCATCGACCAACTTGATGACATCCTGAAAGATTACGGCGGCATCGGCACCATCGCCCGCAAGGATCAGCTCTCCAACCGATTTTTATCCGAAGAGCTCAAGCAGCAGCGCACCATCGCCACCATCTTCCCGGTCATCTTTTTTGGTGTCGCCGCTTTCCTGCTCAACGTGGTTATCAGCCGCCTCATCAGCCTGCAGCGTGAAGAGGTCGCCACGCTGAAAGCCTTTGGCTACAGCGATATTGCCGTAGGCCTGCACTTCATTAAACTGGTCCTGCTCATCGTCAGCCTCGGTGTTGCTATCGGTATCGGTGTTGGTATCTGGATGGGCAAGGGCATGAGTAATATTTACATGGTGATGTACAGCCTGCCCTACATGATCTACGTGCTTAAACCCCAGGTGGTTATCGCTGCTGTGCTGATCAGCATGACAGTGGCCGTGATGGGCACGCTTTATGCTGTTTACAGTGCGGCAAGGCTGCCACCGGCACAGGCCATGCAGCCTGAACTGCCGGCAAAATATCATACTACGGTGGTCGAGCGCATGGGCCTACACCGCTGGCTGTCACAACCCACACGCATGATCCTGCGCCATATCGAGCGCCGCCCGCTGAAGTCACTGATGACCACGCTCGGCATCAGTCTGGCCTGCGGCATCATGATGGTCAGCGGTTTTCAGGAAGGCGCCATCAACTACCTGGTGGATATACAGTACGGCATGAGCCAGCGCGAAGACATG
>JAYEGM010000005.1:0-54910 GCA_034659075.1 Pseudomonadota bacterium | reverse complement strand
ACCGTAAACCGTAAACCGTAAACCGTAAACCGTAAACCGTAAACCGTAAACCGTAAACCGTAAACCGTAAACCGTAAACCGTAAACCGTAAACCGTAAACCGTAAACCGTAAACCGTAAACCGTAAATCCTGTTGCAGGTCAATTCATGTTATCCTTTAAATATAAAGAATCGGTGTAAATGACGGAGTAGAATCATGCCTAAGAAAAGAATTAATGACCCGCTGGATATCATGGGTGCTGCCTACGAGACAATGCTGGAACGCAGTGCGACAGAATTTCATAAACTGGAAAAGAAGAGCGGACCGGCTCTGCATTCATTGATCGATAAGGCTAAAGAGAAGGCGATCGAGCTTGAAGAGCTGACAGAAGAAGAGGCAGCCCATCTGGCAGAATATCTTAAACGCGATCTGTCTGATGCCGCCTTTTACATCTCTGAGCATGGAAAGGAACTTAAGGACTGGCTGGGCTTTGAAGACAGCCTGCTGGCGGCGGAGCTACTGGATATGTTCCTGCAGGCCGCTGATCCAACAACGGTTGAGATGAATGAATTGAAGCTGGAACTTGCGGCTAATTCAGTCTATAAAACAGGGGAAATAACTGGCCCGGGTGCACTGGTATGTGATGAATGTGGGGAGATTTTGCATTTTCATAAGGCCGGGCATATCCCTCCTTGTCCTAAGTGCCATAAAACCACTTATCACAGGCAGACCTGATGTGGGTTTGCTGCAGAGCCCTGTCCATTATTTACTGAGGGATAATATTTTTACCACAACAACTGATATATTGTCGGGTCCGCCATTTTCATTGGCCAGCTCAACAAGCTTCTCAGCCGTTTTTTCTGGACTTCCATCCTGATTTAGCACAAATCCAATCGTATTATTGCTGACTACCTCTGTCAGTCCATCTGAACAGAGAATAAATATATCACCAGCCATAGGGCATCCTGAGACGAATGTAGGCTCAACTTCCCGATTACCAAGTGCCTGCAGCAGCAGGCCTCTTTGCGGGTGGCGTTTAGCATCTTCCTCATTGATGGTTCCCTTTGCAACCATGCCCTGAATCCAGCTGTGGTCTTCGCTTAGCTGACTGATTCTTCCATCCCGGAAGCGGTAGCAGCGGGAATCCCCAATATTTCCAATAACAAACCAGTTTTTGCAGAAAAGCAGGCAGACTATTGTTGTTCCCATACCGCTTTTTTTATCATCATTGCCAGATTCTTCAATAATTTTCCGGTTTGCCAGTTGAATGGACTTTTCCAGCAGGTCTTCCATTGGTTCTGGCGTGGAAAAGGCATCGTCCATCCGGCTTTCTATACGCAGTCCAGCGATTAGAAACTGACTGGTTACATCAGTTGCTATCTTGCTGGCAACCTCACCGGCATTATGCCCACCCATGCCGTCAGCAACGATGGCAAGAGCATGATGTCTGTCGATAAGAATATTATCTTCATTGTTATCACGTCGCTGTCCCGTATCAGTGACACCGGCCATTTTTATCCGTATGTGTTGAGGGTGGCAGGGAAAGACCTGTTTCATGTTTCTTTGTTACTGTTAAAAATAAGTTCAAGGGTGCGGTGGTATGTATTTGCCAGTCGCTCTGGGTCTGTCAGCATAACATGTTCATCTAACTGATGAATACTACCATTGCAGGGTCCAAGTTCTACTACTTCAGCCCCTGTTGGTGCGATAAACCGCCCATCTGATGTGCCACCGGAAGTCGATAACTCTGGAGTAATATCAAGGATTTCAGAACATGCTTTACTGACCGCTTCGACCAGCATGCCTTTTGCTGTTAAAAAAGGCTTACCTGACAGGCGCCATTCTATTGAGTAGCGCAACTTATATTTTTCAAAAACATCGAACACACGTTTCTTTATCTGCTTTTCATCTAATTCTGAAGAAAAACGGAAATTAAATTTAATCGTCACATCGCCCGGTATAACATTTTCTGCTCCGGTCCCTGCTGTGACATTGGAGATTTGAAAACTGGTAGCCGGAAAAAAATCATTTCCCTGATCCCATTCAATACCGGCCAGTTCAGTTAACGCGGGCAGGGCACGGTGGAAAGGATTGTCGGCCAGCTGAGGGTAGGCTACATGGCCCTGTTTTCCGTAGACAGTCATATAACCATTCAGTGATCCGCGCCGACCAACTTTTACGGTGTCACCCAGGGTCTCAACAGATGAGGGCTCACCAACAATACAATAATCAATCTTAATTAATTGCGATTCCAGCCACTGCATGACTTTAACTGTGCCATTAATGGATGGGCCCTCTTCATCCGAGGTGATCAGCAGGCCAATTGTGCCGGGGTGGTCAGGGTATTCAGCCACATATTGCTCAGCAGAGGTGACGAATGCGGCTATGGATGCCTTCATGTCGGCACTGCCGCGACCATACAGCTTTCCGTCTCGCTGAGTTGGTTCAAATGGAGGGCTGGACCAGTTGCTTTCCGGGCCGGTAGGTACGACGTCGGTATGGCCGGCAAACACAAACAATGGGCTGCCTGTCCCATGTGTCAGCCAAAGGTTATCGACATCTTCAAAACGGAGGTGCTGGCAAGTAAAGCCAGCGGGTTGCAGGCGTTCGCAAATTAGCGTCTGGCATCCCTGGTCATCGGGTGTGATGGAGGGGCGGCTGATTAGTTCGCAGCATAACTGTAGAGTGGAATTTACGTTTTTTTTAGTCGTTTCTTTGTTCATTCATCAGGTCTTGAGTAACTCGGCGTATCGCTCAGCGGAGAAACCGACTTCTATGAGATCGTCAACCTGTAGAACAGGTCGCTTGATCAAGGTAGGATGCTTCATCATTAATGACATGGCCCGGACTTCATCAAGGTCCGTACGTTCCTTGTCATCGAGTCCTCGCCAGGTTGCACTGCGTTTATTCAGCAGTGTAGTCCAGTCAACTTTTTCCATCCATTTGCCAAGAATGTGGCGCACAAAAAGATCAGACCTGAGGTCGAGAAAATCATATTTAATACTATTTTCATCCAGCCATCGCTGCGCAGATCGAACGCTGTCACAGTTTTTGATTCCTGCAAGAATAATAGAAGTCGACATAGTCCTGTATATATTAATTTTGCTGCATTACTGGTATCAGGCTTCGCGCAGCAATTCATTTATACCGACTTTACTACGTGTTTTCTCATCAACCTGTTTAACGATAATAGCGCAATTCAGGTTATAACTGCCATCTTTTGAAGGTAATGAACCGGGAACGATAACAGAATAGGCGGGTACGCGACCATAGCTGTACTCACCGGTCTCCCTGTTAAAAATTTTTGTGCTCTGGCTAAGGTAGACGCCCATTGCAAGTACAGCACCTTCTTCTACGATCACACCTTCAACCACTTCGGAGCGAGCGCCAATGAAACAATTGTCCTCAATAATAGTGGGTGAAGCCTGCAGCGGCTCCAGCACGCCGCCTATCCCCACACCGCCGCTGAGGTGGACATTTTTACCTATCTGGGCACAGGAACCTACCGTTGACCAGGTATCTACCATGGTGCCTTCGTCTACATAGGCGCCAATGTTGACATAGCTTGGCATCAGCACGGCATTTGGGGCTATATAAGAGCCGCGGCGCGCTGTAGCCGGCGGCACAACACGGAAACCACCATCCCTGAAATCACGCGAATTGTAGTCGCTGAACTTTGATGGGATTTTGTCGAAATAGTTTGTGAAGCCACCTTTGTTAAAGCTATTGTCTTCAATGCGGAAATACAGCAAAACGGCTTTTTTCAACCAGTCATTGACTACCCAGTCGCCATCTTTTTTCTCGGCCACCCGGGCTTCCCCGGTGTCCAGCATTTCGATGGCGCTGTAAACAGCATCTTTGACATGGCTGGCAGCGGTGCGAGGGGTGATCTCGGCACGCTGTTCAAATGCTTCATTAATCTGGTTTTTCAGGTCTTGCATAGGGTTTCCTCGGAAATAAATTCAGTTTCAAGTTTCAAGTTTCTAAAGAGCTACATTTTTTCTTTTATAAATTCACTAATTCGTTCGGCCGCTTCTATGCATTCCTGCTGTTCGGCCACCAGGGCGATGCGTATCCGGTTTTCCCCGGGATTGCCCTCAAGGGTGCCACGTGCAAGATAGGTGCCCGGCAGGGTGACCACATTTTCATACTGAAACAATCGCCGGCTGAAATCTTCCTCGTTGATCGGGGTCTCCGGCCACAGATAGAAACCGGCAGCAGGTTGATTCAATTTTATAACGGGATCTAGTATATCAATAACGGCGGTGAATTTATCACGATATACAGCACGATTCTGTACTACGTGTTCATCATCATCCCAGGCCGCAACAGAAATGGCCTGAGTCAGGCGGTTGGGAACGCAACCGTGATAAGTGCGGTATTTAAAATAGGCATTAATAATATTACTGTCCCCGGCGACAAAGCCAGAACGCAGACCGGGTAGATTAGAGCGTTTGGACAGGCTGTGAAAAACGACGCAACGCTCAAAGCCGCTGCGGCCCTGTTCTGCAGCGACTTGCAGCAGGCCGACAGGCGGTGTGTCTTCATCGCGATAGAGTTCGCTATAGCATTCATCTGCGGCAACGATGAAGTCGTAGCGGTCTGCCAGAGCCAGGACCTGTTTATAGGTATCCGCGGGGATAACGGAGCCGGTCGGGTTATCGGGTGAGCAGAGGATCAGCAGCTGGGTTTCCTGCCATATCTGCTGCGGTACTTTATCCAGCTGCGGCTGCCAGTCATTTTTTTCTACGCTGTTGAGGAAATAAGGTGTAGCACCGGCCATGATCGCAGCACCCTCATAGATCTGGTAGAACGGGTTGGGCATAATAACGTGTGCCGGGCTGTGACTGCTGCGGTCAATCGTTGCCTGAATAAAGGAAAAAATGGCTTCACGGCTGCCACTAACCGGCAGGACATTTTGTTCGGGATCAAGCATGCCTTCATCAATATGAAATCTTCGACTGAGCCAGCTGCAGATTGACTGCCGCAGGGCTACTTCTCCGCGGGTGCCCGGATAACCGGAAAGCAGATGGCCACCATTCGCCAGCACGTCATGGATGAAAGTAGGGGGGGCATGCTTAGGTTCACCCAGTGACAGCATGATGCGCTGTTTGTCAGAGGCTGGTTCGATACCAGTCAGTAAACGCTTGAGTCGTTGAAAAGGATATTCCTTCAGGTCATCCAGTCGTGAGTTCATGTATCGGTATCTAGCTGTTAGTTATGGGTTGAACTGATTAAAAATTGATTGTGCTCTCAGAGTTCTGAATTGTATCCAGTCTATCAATTATTTTTTGTCTGATGCGGTCATGTAGCTGTGTGTCAGTGATGGGGTTGTTGCCGAGGTCGCTAACAAAGAATATATCTTCGATTCGTGCACCATATGTGGCTACTTTGGCATTATGCAGCTTGATTTCACATTTTTCGAATACTTCTGCAATCTGGTATAAAAGTCCCGGCCTGTCCTGCGCGACAACCTCTATGATGGTGTATTGCCCCTGTCGTATTTCCGGAAAATTTACCTGTGTAGGAATTGGGAACTGTTTCAATACCCGGGGCAGATGCGCTTTGCGCGGGTCACGTCCTTTGCGGGGGCTTAGAAGCTGATTCTTCAGGGCTTCTTCTATCTCTTTCTGATCTGTACTCGTGCATACTGCATCATCATTTTGATCCAGCACCAGATAATTGTGCAGGGCAAATCCCATTTGTGTCGTATGTAAGCGCGCGTCGACAATATTCAGGTTCAGGCGATCAAAGCCTGCTGTTGTTCTGACCAGGAGATTAGGCATATCCGGGGTAAATACCAGAACCTCGGTACTGCCTGAATTTTTTGCATAGCGAACGGCCACTACCGGCAACTCAAGAATACTGACACTGGCGAGAGTTTGTATATGCCATTTTAAGGTGTCGACTTCATAACGCAGGAAATAATCGCTATCGAATAACGACCAGTAACGCTGGAAGTTTGCATCTGAAACCTGTGCCGGAACCAGGCTACCGGAAAGTGCCTGCTGCAGGTTGTCGAGGCGTTCTTCATCACGCTCACCATCAATATCTCTACGCCTCAGGTGTCTCGATGTTGCATGATAAAGTTGCAGTAAAAGTTTGTTTTTCCAGTCATTCCAGACTTTAGGGCTGGTGCCCCGCATGTCTGCCATGGTCAAAAGGTAAATGTTATCAAGATGTTCCTGATTACCCACAGTCCGTGTAAATTCGGCAATAACTTGAGGATCAGAAATGTCCATTTTCTGTGCCGTCCAGGACATTATCAGGTGGTTGCGCACCATCCAGGCAACGAGCTTTGTGTCGTATTCACTGAGGTCGTGCAGGCGACAGAACTGGATACTTATTTTTTCACCTTTCTCAGAATGCTCGCCACCGCGTCCTTTTGCAATATCATGTAGCAGGGCGGCCAGATACAGGCGTTCGGGTTTGAATAGCCTTGCCAGTATTCTGCTGGCCAGTGGATGTTCATCGTGATATTTATCGACAGTCAGTCGTCGCAGATTCCGTAAAACAAAAAGTGTGTGGACATCTACCGTGTATATATGAAACAGATCATGCTGCATCAGGCCTACGATGCGGCCAAAGGCAGGGAAGTAAGCACCCAGTACACCATAGTCATTCATTTTCCGCATGATGTGTGTGAGTCCGGTGCCATTGCGAAACAGGGCAATAAACAGGCTGCGGCAGGCGATGTCCTGGCGAAATTCAGGGGTGATCAGGTTTAGTGAGTTATGGATAAGGCGAATAGTGTTTGCTCGAATGCCTTTCAGCTCTGGTAAATCCTGCAGGATGTAAAATACCTCCAGCAAGGCAAAAGGCTGGCGATTGAAAATACCGTTATCCACAACATCCACATAGCCATTTATGGCATTGAAGCGGCGATTAATCTTTACCGAGGTATTATTTTTCTGTACCAGGAAGACTTCCTCAAAATGCTGCAGCAGAATGTCATTCAATAACCCTAGCTCTTTTACAGTCCGGTAATAGCGCTTCATCAACTGCTCTACGGCGAGGCTGCCGAGTTTGTCAACGTAGCCAAATTCAGTTGCCAGTACGCGTTGATGTTCAAACAGCAGCCTGTCTTCCCTGCGGCCGCTTAGAAAGTGCAGGCCATTGCGTATACGCCAAAGGAAGTTGCGGCAGCGTATCAGTGTTTGATACTCATCGCGGGTCAGAAATTCATGCTGTACCAGTTCTTCCAGAGACGTCGCATTGAAATAGCGCATTGTTGCCCAGGAGATCATGTGCAGATCGCGCAGCCCGCCGGGGCTTTCCTTGATGTTTGGCTCCAGCTTGTAGGCTGTTTCGCCGAAGCGAACGTGGCGTGCCTGCTGCTCCTGCAGCTTGGCATGGAAATACTCATCGGCAGGCCAGATCTGCTCGGGTGAGATGGCGGCCTGCATTTGCTGCAGCAGTGGGTTCGAGCCGGCCAACAGGCGGGCTTCCATCAGGTTGGTGACGACGGTCAGGTCAGTGGCCGCTTCTTTGCATTCAGCGACTGTGCGTACACTGTGGCCGATATCCAGGCCGATGTCCCATAAAATATGCAGAAACTGTTTGCCTGATTCAGCGACGGCATCATCTATGTTTTCACCCGCTTTCCCTTCTACCAGGATCATCAGGTCGATATCCGAGGAGGGGTGCAGCTCGTTTCGCCCGTATCCACCGACCGCAATCAGGCTGCAGCAGCTGGAGGCCGGATCACCGGTCTGAACAGATTGCCAGATTTCGATCAGCAGCTGGTCGATGAACCAGGTCCAGAGGGTGATTACATTGGTGCTGGAGGCACCCTCGGACTGGGCTCGGTGAAGAATCTCCCTGGTATCCCGCAATATGGCCTTTATCGCTTTAGGCGGCTGCGGGTCGCTGTCAAGGATACCTGCAATTGTGGCTGCAGCGGGAAAATTCCTGCGTGATAGATTTGCCCGCTTTTTTATCAGTGTGGCGATGTCAGACCTCTTCGTTTTCTCGCAGGGTCAGTATTTCATGGCCATCTGCGGTGACCAGGATGGTATGCTCCCATTGCGCAGAGAGTTTACGGTCACGGGTGACAACCGACCAGCCATCAGGCAGCAGCTTTACATCTTTTTTGCCGGCATTGATCATTGGTTCAATGGTAAACGTCATGCCTTCCAGCAATGTAATGCCCGTTCCTGCCTCGCCATAATGTAGAACCTGGGGTTCTTCGTGGAACCCGCGTCCAATGCCATGACCACAGTATTCACGGACAACGGAAAAACGGTTTTTTTCGGCATGGCACTGAATGGCATGGCCGATATCGCCAAGCTGAGCGCCGGGTTTAACCAGGGCAATGCCTTTAAGCATGCACTCACGGCTATTATCCATCAGACGACGGGCGAGTGTAGATGGCACACCGACTGCAAACATCTGGCTGGTATCACCGTGGAATTCATCCTTGATAACGGTAATGTCGATATTAATGATATCGCCATTTTTCAGTACCCGGTCACCGGGTATGCCATGGCATACCTGATGGTTGATCGAGGTGCAGATAGATTTTGGAAAACCGTGATAGTTTAACGGGGCAGGGATAGCCTGTTGTTCTTCTACGATATATTTTTGGCAGATGGCATCCAGCTCATCGGTGCTGGTACCGGCTTTAACATAGGGCTCAATCATTTCCAGAACCTCTGCTGCCAGCCGCCCGGCCACCCGCATCTTTTCTATTTCATCCACAGTTTTGATAGTAATGCTCATTGATAATTCCACCAGGTTCTTTTACTGCGGGGCATTATAACCGGACTCAGTCTAAAATAATGATATCCCTGACGGAAATTGGGGAAAAGAAGTTTCACGTTCCAAGATTCAAGTTTCAAGTTTCAAGTTTCAAGTTTCAAGTTTCAAGACGAAAGACGAAAGACGAAAGACGAAAGACGAAAGACGAAAGACGAAAGACGAACCATGGTATTGGGTTTTTAGCCTTTAAGCATGGAGCTTGGAACTTCGACGTATATGTGCTATAAACGCGCCTCTTTCAGGAGCCCTGAGTTGCGGGCCACCTGATTTTGAAAAACGCTGTCATTAATGACTTAACTAAAATGATCGTGGGAACAATAGCAGAGCCCGGGTGTTTGACAGACTAATCGTTTGCCAGACTGGCGTTGCAACCCATGTGAATGTAACCCGAACGGAGAATTTAGATGTCTAAGATTTCGCTTCGCGATATGCTGGAAGCTGGTGTTCATTTCGGCCACCGTACACGTTTCTGGTACCCCAAAATGCGCCCCTATATCTTTGGTGAGCGCAACCAGATCCATATCATTAATCTGGAGAAAACCCTGCCACTGTTTGAGGAAGCCAGTAATTTCCTCGGAAAGATTGCGTCTAAAGGCGGCAATGTTATGTTTGTCGGCACCAAGCGCCAGGCAAGTAAAGTTATCCGTGAAGCAGCGATACGCTCTGCTTCACCTTATGTCGATCACCGCTGGCTAGGCGGTATGCTGACCAATTTCAAGACTGTGCGCAATTCAATCAAGCGTCTGAAAGAGCTGGACGAACAGTTTGAAAGTGGTCAGGCCGATAAGTTGATCAAAAAAGAACGTCTGCGCATCGAGCGTGAACGCACCAAGCTGGAACGCTCGCTGTCCGGTATCAAGAACATGAATGGCCTGCCGGATGCACTATTCATCATCGATGTTAAATATGAATACATAGCCATAGCCGAAGCGAAAAAGCTTGGCATACCAGTGGTTGCGGTGGTTGATACCAACTGTAAGCCGGAAAGCATTGATTATGTCATTCCTGGTAATGATGATGCGATTCGTTCAATTCGACTCTATGCTGAAACAATTGCCGATGCCATTATCGAAGGGCGCCATTCTGTAGCAACGGCTCCTGCAGCTGCCGGAACTGACGACTTTATTGAAATGGATGATGCCAAGGCTGAGGCACTGATAGAAATAGTGAAATCTGATAGTGATGCAACGGAAGCAAAAAAAGCAGATACCGGTAAAGTAGAATCTGAAGAGCTTGCTGCTGATGCTGCGCCTGCCGCAGAAGAAGCACCGGCAGTTAAAAAAGCAGTCAAGAAAAAGGCTGTGAAAAAGAAAGCTGTGAAGAAAAAAGCGGTAAAAAAGAAGGCTGTCAAGAAAGCAGCCGCAAGCAAGGGCGACGAGTAAGACAGGTACGGCTGCACGGCTTTATCACATTGTGGCGGTGTCCGGTTTAATAAGCGGACATCGCCAACAACATCTTACCGATTTAATTGAACAAATAGAGGGTATTCGAGATGGCTGTTACTGCATCTATGGTTAAAGAACTGCGTGAACGTACCAGCGCAGGCATGATGGAATGTAAAAAAGCACTGACTGAAACAGACGGTGATATGGATGCTGCTGTGCAGTTGTTGCGTACCAGCGGAGCAGCAAAGGCTGACAAGAAGGCCGGTCGTGTTGCAGCAGAAGGCGTAGTAAGTATTTATATTAGTGATGACAGGAAGTTAGGTGTTATTGTTGAGGTAAATTCTGAAACAGACTTTGTTGCCAAGGGTGATGATTTTCAGGGTTTCGCCGCTGATATTGCGAAACTCGTGGCTGACAGTAATCCTGCCGATATTGATGCACTGAATGCAGCAGAGTTGCCATCCGGTGAAACAGTTGATAGCACCCGCCGTACGCTGATTGCCAGGTTAGGTGAGAATATCACCGTGCGCCGTTTTGAAAGAATCGAGGCAGAAGCTGATGCAGTAGTCAGCAGTTACCAGCATGGCCTGAAGATAGGCGTTTTGGTAAGCAGCGCCGGCGGTAATGAAAATCTGGGAAAGGATGTCGCTATGCATGTTGCTGCATTGAAGCCGCTTTGCATCAGTCCGGATGAAGTGCCTGCTGAAGCCGTTGAGAAAGAGAAAGAAGTTTTCACCGCGCAGGCAGCTGAAAGTGGCAAACCACCAGAGATCATTGAAAAGATGATTACCGGTCGCATCAATAAATTTCTTAATGAGGTGGCATTGGAAGGCCAGGCCTTTGTTAAGGATCCCGCGACTTCAGTTGGAAAACTGCTGAAATCTGAAAATGCTGCTGTCAGCCGGTTTTCACGCATTGAAGTGGGTGAAGGCATAGAGAAAAAGGTCGAAGACTTTGCTGCAGAAGTCGCTGCACAGGTAAAAGGGGCCTAAGCTGCGATGAGCGGTATCCGCCGCATCCTGCTAAAGCTCAGCGGTGAAGCCCTGATGGGCGAGCAGGACTTCGGCATTAGCCAGGACATGCTGGAATATGTCAGTGGTGAGATAAAAACAGCCATACAGCGGGGCACTCAGGTAGGACTTGTGGTAGGCGGCGGTAACATTTTTCGTGGTGTCTCGGGTGCCGCGCAGAGCATGGACAGGGTGTCTGCAGATCAGATGGGCATGCTGGCAACAGTGATGAATGCCATCGCTGTAGCTGAAAATCTCAATCGCAGCGATATCCCTGCAAAAGTACTTTCTGCCATTCAGGTCGGAACATTTACTGAATCTTTCAGCCGCAGCCTGGCACTTGAATATCTTGAAGCCGGTATGGTGGTGGTTTTTGCTGCAGGTACCGGCAACCCTTATTTTACGACGGATACCGCCGCCAGCCTGCGAGCTGTCGAAATAAACGCGGACCTGTTGCTGAAAGCGACTCAGGTTGACGGCGTTTACGATGCAGACCCGAAGATCGACCCTGCTGCGAAGAAATTCCAGCAGCTTGATTTCAATGAAGTGCTCCAGCGTCAGCTGGGCGTAATGGATCTGACAGCGATTACACTTTGTATGGAGAACGACCTGCCATTACGGGTTTATGCAATGCGTTCTGCTGGTGCTCTTGCTAGAATACTGGATGGTCAGCCGGAAGGCACCCTGGTGACGAATCAATAGTGATTCAGACAAACCTGATAGATACAACAATACTGGCACAGGGGAAAATAGTATGATTAATGAAATCCTTGATGATGCAAAAAAGCGCATGGGCAAGAGTGTCGATGCACTTAAGGGCGAGCTGTCTCGCTTACGAACAGGCAGGGCCAATACCGCGTTACTGGATAATATAAAAATTGATTATTACGGTAGTCCAACGCCGTTAAGCCAGGTGGCAAACGTAACTGTAGCGGATTCCCGTACACTCGGGGTGCAGCCCTGGGAAAAGACTTTGGTAAAGGCCATTGAGAAGGCAATACTTGAGTCAGATCTGGGTCTTAATCCCATGTCAGCTGGCGATATTATACGTATTCCTATCCCTCCCCTGACACAGGAACGCAGACTGGATCTGGTGAAACTGGTTAAAAGTGAAGGCGAGGGCGGCAAAGTGGCTGTCAGAAATATTCGTCGTGATGCCATTTCTCATATCAAGGAGCTACTGAAAGAGAAGGAAATTTCTGAAGATGATGAGCATCGTGCCGAGGACCTGGTACAGAAAGCAACAGATTCCAGCATTGCCAGCATCGATAGCCTGTTGAAGGAAAAAGAAGAAGAACTAATGGAGATTTAAATCTCCTGACTGCTTTGTTTTGTTAATCCTTTAAGTATCATACCGGCTGGGCTAAACTGTCGGTTTTCCTTTTCCAGCATTCCTGATTCGGAATAATGTCTGCGGCCGAAAATACAAAAACACCCTGTCAAAGAAATCCTGAACCCGGCACTCCCCGCCATATCGCTGTAATAATGGATGGCAATGGCCGTTGGGCGAAAAGCAGGGGGCAGCCACGTATAATGGGGCACCGCAAAGGTGCTGATACTGTTCGACGAATCATCCGTCTGTGCGGTGACAGGGGAGTAGAACACCTGACTTTGTTTGCCTTCAGCAGTGAAAACTGGCAAAGACCGCCACGTGAAGTAAAGCTGTTAATGGAGCTTTTCATTGCTGTACTGGAAAAAGAGATTGATGCGCTGGTAGAGAATGGCGTGCGTTTACGTATTATTGGTGACCTGGACCGTTTCGGCAAGCGTATCGGCAAACTGATCAAGAAGGCAGAAATGCGTACGGCATGTAATGACTGTCTGCAGCTGACTATTGCCGCTAACTACGGCGGTCGTTGGGATATCACTCAGGCCTGCAGGCAATTGGCTGATAAATCTTCCAAAGGTGAAATAGACCCGGAGAAGATCGATGAAGATCTGATTTCCAGCTATCTGGTTACTGCAGGAATTCCTGATCCTGATCTATTTATTCGTACCGGTGGTGAACAGCGAATCAGCAATTTTCTGATCTGGCAACTGGCCTATTGCGAGTTATATTTTACCGATACTCTATGGCCTGATTTTTCAAAAGAACATTTTTCTGATGCTCTGCAGTGGTTTGCCGGTCGGGAACGTCGCTATGGAAAAACTAGTGAGCAGGTAGCCAGGGCAGGTCATGCTTAAACAGCGCTTATTGACCATAGCTGTGCTGCTGCCAATTTTTCTTGCAGCGTTATTTCTAATGGATACGCTGAGTTTTGCACTCTTTCTTCTTGTCATTCTGGTTCTCAGTCTTTTTGAGTGGGCAAATTTAAGTGCGATCAAAGCGCCCTTTACGAGAGTCGCATATATAGCCGTCGGGGTGGCCATCGTTGTCACGGTTCAGTATTACGAGCTGGCTGGAAGGCCGTTGTTTATTTTAGTCTTCGTTATATGGCTGCTGGTAATTGTCCGCCTGTTTCGCTTTGGGAATAAGAATAGTGCCTCGCAAAGCCCCTCTGGGAATGGTCCGCTGGCGTGGCTGGATGGTTATTTTGTATTGCTACCAACAATACTCGGCCTGCAGATACTAAAGGCACAGGACTCAGCTGCGCCTCAGTTGTTGCTGGTGTTTTTCTTTATCATATGGTCAGCCGATACCGGTGCCTATCTGGCGGGTCGCAGTCTGGGTAAACATAAGCTGGCTCCTCGAATCAGTCCGGGTAAAACTGTAGAGGGGCTCATAGGCGGACTCGCCGGGGCTTTATTAATAGCTGCTATGGTGGGTGTACTGATCTGGGAGCTACCGGCAGATAAATTAATCTACTGGCTGATCGCGGTTGTTTTTATTACGCTACTTTCAGTAACGGGCGATTTGTTTGAGAGTATTTACAAGCGCAGGGCAGGGGTTAAGGATTCGGGTAAGCTTTTGCCTGGGCACGGCGGTGTACTCGATCGTATAGACAGTGCCTGTGCCGCTTTGCCGCCTTATATGCTTGTGCTTTATCAGTTCGATCTTCTTGCAGCAGGTGTATCTGTATAGTGAAACAGCAGGGCATTTGTATACTTGGCTCTACTGGAACGATTGGCATCAACACGCTTGATGTGATCAGACGTCACCCGCAGCGATTCAAAGTCATCGCCCTGACAGGCAACCGACAGATCACCCGAATGCTTCAGCAATGTGAGGAATGGCAGCCGAAATTTGTCGTGATGTCTGATGAGGGGGCTGCTGCGGAGCTTCGGCAACGGCTTGGCCAAAATGGCTCTCCAATAAAAGTGCTGGATGGTAATTCAGGGCTGGCCGATGTGGTGCAGCTGGACGAAGTGGATACAGTTATGGCCGGTATTGTTGGCGCTGTAGGGCTATTGCCGACACTGGCTGCAGTCAAAGCGGGCAAGCGTGTCCTGATTGCAAACAAGGAGCCGCTGGTGATGCTGGGGCAGCTCTTTATAGATGAAGCAAAGCTTTCCGGCGCTGTGTTACTGCCTATAGACAGCGAACATAATGCCATCTTTCAGTGTTTACCAGCTGCGGTTCAGCAGGCAACGGCTGTACCGGTCGAGCATGAGTTGCCAGATTACGGGATTCGGCAAATCTTATTGACCGGCTCTGGCGGGCCTTTTCTCAATCTGGACCGGGCCGACTTTCATACAATTACACCTGAGCAGGCATGCTCTCATCCGAACTGGGTAATGGGGCGTAAAATATCCGTCGATTCAGCCACCATGATGAACAAGGGACTGGAATTAATTGAAGCTTGTGCGCTGTTTTCTACCAGTCCCGAACAGATCAAAATTGTGGTCCATCCGCAAAGTGTTATTCATTCGATGGTTGAGTATGCCGATGGCTCCCTGCTTGCGCAGTTGGGTAATCCGGACATGCGCACGCCGATCGCACATGCTCTTGCATGGCCGGAACGCATAGATGCCGGTGTTGAAAGGCTGGATCTGTTAAAAATTTCTGCCTTAGAATTTCAGGCACCGGATATGCTAAAATTTCCTGCTTTGTCATTGGCACGTACTGCTGCTGAGACGGGTGGTACACTGCCGGCAATATTGAATGCAGGAAATGAGGTAGCTGTACAGGCATTCCTCGAGGAAAAAATTCGTTTCGACCAGATTGTTCAGCTGGTAGAAGAAACTATGGAAGCGGTTGGTCATAAACCTGAGCAAGCATTGGAGGATGTCCTGGCGGCAGATCAGCTGGCACGGGATTTTGCCGTGGATCGCCTGTCTGCATTTTCACAGCGAGTGCACGGTAATTAAATAAGTATAATTATATCAATATGTTAGAGATTATATATAGTATTGCTGGATTTATCATAGCACTGGGCATACTGGTGGCCGTGCATGAATTCGGGCACTTTTGGGTCGCACGAAAGCTTGGCATAAAAGTTCTGAAGTTTTCAGTTGGCTTTGGTAAAGCAATCTGGTCACGTACTGCGAGCGACGGCACGGTATACGCCCTGGGTGCTATTCCTCTGGGTGGTTACGTCAAGATGCTGGATGAAAGCGAAGGCGAGGTGCCTGAAGAAGATAAACATCGGGCTTTTAACCGGCAGCCGATCTGGAAGCGAATGCTGGTTGTTCTGGCCGGCCCCATGTTTAATTTCTTTTTTGCCATAGCCGCCTACAGCCTGGTATTTGCCGGGGGTATGGAGGGCCTTACGCCAGTTGTCGGCAAGGTGGTTGAGGGCTCTGTTGCTGAAGCCGGCGGCTTTCGCAAAGGTGATGTGCTGCTGTCAGTGGATGGACGGAAGCTTAATACATGGCAGGAGCAGCGCCTGTATTTATTTAGTAAGGCGCTGGCACGCAAAATGGTCCAGTATGAAGTCGAGACCAGCGACGGTAGTAAAATCGCACGTGCCTTGAATCTTGCCGATGTGCCTATGTCAAAAATTGATGCCAGGCTGGTGGCAGGTGGCATCGGGCTAATCGGCTGGTATCCAGAGGTCTTGCCAGTTATCGATCAGGTCGTCAGCGGCAAACCGGCATTTGTTGCCGGTTTAAAGCAGGGTGATTTAATTACGGCTATCGATGGTGAAAAGATTAGCAGCTGGGATGATGTCGTAAGATTAATATCAGCCAGCCCGGGCCGGCAGCTGAAACTGGATATTTCCCGAAATGGCTATTCTGAATCCTTTTATGTCACACCGGAGAGGGCAACTGATGGTGACAGGGAGATTGGGCGCATAGGCATCAGTGTGCAGCCGGTCGATATCCCTGAAGACCGGATAGTCACTGTAGATTATGGTTTGATGGAGTCTCTGTATCGTGGCACTGAGACGACCTGGATGATGTCTGTATTAACGCTGCGTATGCTGGCAAAAATGGTCACTCTTGAAATATCCAGCAAAAATATAAGTGGCCCGATTACTATTGCACAATATGCAGGTAAATCAGCACAGGTTGGTTTTAGCAGTTTTATATTGTTTCTGGCTATTGTGAGCGTAAGTCTGGGTGTACTTAATCTGCTGCCTATACCTGTTCTTGACGGTGGCCATTTGCTTTATTACTCAATAGAGGCGGTCACCAGAAAGCCGGTGCCTGAAAAAGTGATGATATGGGGCCAGCAAGTTGGTATCCTGCTGCTATTTTTATTAATGTCCCTTGCCGTTTATAACGACCTGGGCCGATTGTTCCCCTAACGTAAGTCTGAACAAAATAAGAACTGGACAATGATTAAAACAAAGATAGTTTATGTGGGGCTTGTTGCCTTTTTCATGTGGTCTATGCAGGCCCTGGCACTGGAGGAGTTTGAGGTTACAGATATCCAGGTCAATGGGATACAGCGGATCTCTGCCGGTACTATCTTTAATTATCTACCCATTAAGGTGGGGGATTTTGTCGATGACAATGAAGTAAACGATGCCATAAAGGCACTGTTTGATACCGGGTTTTTTCAGGATATCGAGCTAAGCCGGGAAGGCGGTGTACTGATTGTTGATATTGTCGAGCGCCCGACAGTTGCCAGTGTCGAATTTTCCGGTAACAAGGAATTCGAAACTGAAGCACTGAAAAAAGGCATGTTGCAGGTAGGTTTTGGCGAGGGGCTGGTATTCAAAAAAGCCATTCTGGACAAGGTGTCTCAGGAACTTCGAACACAGTATTACAGCAGCGGAAAATATTCTGTAAAAATCAAAACAACGGTTACGCCTCTGGAAAGAAACCGGGTAAAAATAAATATTGATATAAAGGAAGGGAAAACAGCCCGGGTGGGTGATGTTTCTATTGTAGGAAACAGCATTTTCTCTGACAAAAAGCTGTTAAAGGATTTTAAGGTAAAACCAAAAACAGGCTGGAAAAAACTTAATTTCCTCAGCAAGACTGACCAGTATTCAAAGCAAAAGCTGGCCGGTGACCTTGAAGCCTTGCGCAGTTATTACCAGGACCGTGGATATCTGGATTTTAAAATTGAGTCCACCCAGGTGTCGATCAGTGAGAATAAAAAGAAAATATTTATCACCATTAATATCTCCGAGGGTAAGGTCTATACCATAAAGCAGGTCAGTCTGCGTGGAAAATTCGTGGTGCCTGAAGAAGACCTAAAGGCCCAGGTGACCATCTTCAATGGTGATATATTCTCCCGCAAGGAAGTAGAAAAAACCAGCAAGGCAATCAGTGACAGACTGGCTGAGTCCGGATATACGTTTGCCAACGTTAATGCGATACCTGACATAGACAAGGAAAACCGGACGGTTGCCTTTGTTTTTGCCATTGATCCATCTAAAAGGGTGTATGTCAGGCGGATTAATATTTCCGGAAATACCACAACAAGAGATGAAGTTATCCGGCGTGAACTCAGGCAAATTGAAGGCGGCTGGCTGTCTACCAAAGATGTCAGGCGTTCAAAGGTACGCTTGCAGAGGCTGAGTTTTTTTGAGGACGTCAACATAGAAACGCCGGCGGTTCCTGGTACTGAAGATCAGGTTGATGTAAATGTCCGGGTCAAAGAGCGACAAACCGGCAGTATGATGTTCGGGTTGGGGTATTCCGAGTCGGATGGTGTCCTGCTGCAGGCAAGTATTAATCAGAAAAACCTGTTTGGTTCCGGCAGAGAGCTGGATTTGAGTGTAGACACATCCAAAATCACAAAATCAATAAGAATTCGCTATTTTAACCCATACTATACCGTCAATGGTGTCAGTCGTGGGTTCTATATGACCTTCACTGATATTGATGCGGCCGAGGCGGATATCTCAAGATACATCAATGAAACCTTGAGTCTTGGTGTTAATTATCGCGTACCATTGTCAGAAAATAACAGTTTTAGTTTTAGTTTCGGCCCTGATCGTACTCATCTTTCTACAACAGATGGCACGCCTGATGAAATTCGGGCTTATATAGCCGTTCATCCGGATGACTGGTATTTGAAGACTACCGCGACCTGGCTGCATGATACGCGTGACAGTATTCTTTATCCCACGAGGGGGTTTTATGCCCGGTTTCTCGGTGAAGCATCGTTTCCGGGCAGTCAGCTTAACTACTACAAAACCGGGGCAACATTTTCCTGGCATTTACCCACCATCAGTGAGGTGGTGCTGAAGTTTAGTGGTGATCTTGGCTATGGTGATGTTTATGGCGATACTAAAATATTCCCTTTCTACAAAAACTATTATGCAGGCGGCACCAGTTCTGTCAGGGGCTATAAGGCTCGCTCGCTGGGTCCTGTGGACAGTAATGGAGATCCTTTCGGTGGCAGCCGTAGAGTCGTCGGTGGGGTTGATCTACTCATTCCCTTCCCAGGAAGCGAGAAAAAGGACAAGCGGCTGTCATTGTTTGTCGATGGAGGCATGGTGTTTGGTACGAATGAGGAGGTTGACCTGAACGCCTTGCGGTATTCCTATGGTGTTGGTTTATTCTGGTATTCCCCCGTCGGCCCACTTGCCCTCAGTTATGCATTGCCAATCAATGATGAAGAAGGGGATGATCTTGAAAAATTCCAGTTCACAATTGGTAGAGGATTCTAGTAAACTATAGAATTGCAGTACCACAATCTTGAGAAATGAAAACCATGTCTAATAAAATTAAAGTTATTGCAGCTCTGGCACTTGCGATGACATTCTTTCCAGCGGTCTCTTCTGCTGAAACAAAAATTGGCTTTGTTAATTTGGTCAAATTAATTGAAGAAGCGCCTCAGGGTGAGTCTGCTACGAAGAAAATTGAAGCAGAGTTCAGTCCGCGTGATAATGCTATTCGCAAAAAACAGAAAAAGATCCAGAAGCTGGAAGCGGATCTGGAAAAAAACAAACTGGTTATGAAGGCTTCTGAGCTATCAAAGAAAGAAGCGGAAATAACCAGGATTACTCGTAGCATCAAACGCGAAGCAGATGAATTTCGCGAAGATTATAATCTGCGTAGAAATGAAGAATTAAAGGTCTTGCAAAAGGTCGTACGGGAAGCTATTAATGAAGTTGGCAAGGAAAATAAGTTTGATTTGATCCTGGCCGAAGGCGTGCTTTTTGCCAGTAAAAAAGCCAATATCACCGAACTGGTGCTAAAGAAGCTGCGCAGCAAGTAAGGTCTACAGCGGTACAGTGAGTTTTCTGCTATCTGAACTGGCGAAACAATTTGATCTTGAACTGAAAGGTCTGCCTGAGGTAGAAATAAAGGGCGTGGCCAGTTTACAGGATGCTGGGGAAGGCGAAATCAGCTTCTGCACAGGTCGTCGTCATGCTACTGAGCTTAAAGCGACGGCGGCTACAGCTGTTGTACTCCATAAAGATGTCTCTGATCTATACCAGGGCAATGCTTTACTGAGCGATAACCCACACCTGGTTTTTGCAAGAATTGCCCGATTATTGCATCCTGCAAGATGCCGGCCAGCGGGCATCCACCCGTCATCCATTGTCCATGCCGAAGCTTTAGTCCATGAAACGGCAAGTGTGGCTGAAAATGTCATTATTGAAAAATCAGTAAACATAGCGGCCGGTTGTGAAATCGGGGCAGGAAGTTTTCTGGGCGAGGGTACAGTTCTTGGTGAAGGTACGGTACTAAAAAATAATATCACCCTGTATCATGAAACAGTCGTGGGTAGAAATTGCATCTTCCATAGTGGCTGTGTAATTGGTTCAGACGGCTTCGGGCATACGCGTGAAGGTGATCACTGGATAGCCGTTCCACAACTTGGTAAGGTGGTGATCGGAAATAATGTCAGCGTTGGGGCAAATACAGCTATAGATCGTGGCGCTCTGGGTGATACCTTGATAGGCAATGGCGTCAAAATAGACAACCTGGTGCATATTGCCCACAATGTCAGTATTGGAGATGATACGGCTATTGCCGCATGTACGGGTTTTGCAGGAAGTACAGTGGTCGGTAAGCGATGCACGTTTGCAGGTCAGGTCGGGGTGGTTGATAACATTTCGATTTGTGATGATGCACATTTTACCGGACAAGCAGCTGTCCGTTCTGATATTACTGTGCCAGGCGTATATTCCTCCGGCGTATTACTTGAGGAGACACGCAGCTGGTTAAAAAACGCAACGCGTTTCAAACAACTAAGTTTACTTTTCAAACAGGTCAGGGATCTGACAAAGAAGCAGGCATAATTAACACGAAAGGTCAGATGATGAACAGCATAGATATCCATGAAATTCTCAAGTATCTGCCGCACAGGTATCCCTTCCTGCTGATAGATCGGGTTACTGATTTTGAAAAAGATACTTCGTTAACGGCAATCAAAAATGTTACCTATAACGAGCCATTCTTCCCCGGGCACTATCCCAGCCGACCGGTAATGCCGGGGGTACTGTTGATTGAGGTAATGGCCCAGGCGGCTGCCTTACTGGCGGCGATAAGTTCTGATGTAAAAGGCGGTGACAGCAATCTTGTTTATTATTTTGTTGGCGTAGATAAGGTGCGTTTCAAAAGACCGGTAGAACCCGGGGATCAGCTGAAAGTCGACGTGAAACTAACCAGAAAAGCCAGGGGGATGTGGTTCTGTTCCGCCGTGATTACTGTTGATGGTAATCGCTGTACCTCATCCGAATTGATGTTTACTGCACGGGAGGTTTAAGTGATCTCACCTCATGCTATTCTTGAGGAAGGTGCAGTTATTGGAAAGGATGTCTCAATAGGACCTTTTTCCATCATCGGTAAAGATGTAAAAATAGGGGACGGGACCACAATTGGCCCGCATGTCACACTCACCGGCCATACACGTATAGGAAAAAATAACCGTATCTTTCAATATGCATCTGTTGGCGAAATTCCTCAGAGCATGACTTATAAAAATGAACCGACCGAGTTAATTATTGGTGACAATAATGTGGTGCGGGAGTTTTGTACTCTTCACGCCGGGACACGGGAAGGCGGGGGAATAACGCGCATTGGCAATGATAATTTTCTCATGGCTTATGTTCACATTGCGCATGACTGCATACTGGGCGACAAAATTATTTTTGCCAACGGCTCCAGTCTGGCAGGGCATGTGGTGGTTGGTGATCATGTTATTTTTGGCGGGTTTACTCTGATTCATCAATTTTGCAAAGTGGGCGCACATGTTATGACCGGTATCGGTGCGGTTTCTTTCAAGGATATTCCTCCCTACCTGAAGGTTGCCGGCAATACCGCTCGTCCCTATGGAATCAATGTGAAGGGCCTGCAGCGCCGCGGCTTTACAGAAGACGATATTTCAGCATTAAAGCATGCATATCGAACCCTCTATCGTTCAGATCTTAGCTTTCAGGATGCTATAGAGGATATTGCCAGGTTGTCTGCTGATGATGCTAATGTAAAATTATTTGCTGATTTTCTGCTCAATAGTGAACGGGGTGTCGTTCGCTGAAACGATACCATGCAGGGAAGGAAAACATTTAAGATAGGCATCGTTGCTGGTGAAGTTTCGGGTGATCTCCTTGCGGCAGGCCTGATACGAGCACTGAAACTGTATCCCTATACTTTTGAGTTTACAGGCATAGCTGGCCCTAATATGCAGCAGCAGTCCTGCAAAAGCCTGTTCCCAATGAACAAGCTGACTCTTATGGGCCTGGATGGCCTGTTTGGCAGATTAGCAGAAATTCTGCAAATTAGACGTAGCCTGCTGCACTATTTTGTCGCTGACCCACCTGATTTATTCATCGGCATCGATGCGCCGGATTTTAATCTGGGTCTTGAGAAGAAATTACGTAAGGCAGGAACGCCAGTGCTGCACTACGTCAGTCCAACTGTCTGGGCCTGGCGAAAATATCGCCTCAGGTCTATGCGTTACTCAATAGACAGGATTCTTGTTTTGTTCCCCTTTGAGCTTGATTTCTATCGTCAGCACCAGTTGAATGTGAAGCTTGTCGGCCATCCCATGGTCAGGGACATTGATAGTGACCCGGATATAAAATCATTGAAAAAACGGTTCGGTATTTCTTTGCAAAAAAAAGTGATTGCCCTGTTACCGGGCAGCCGGCGAGGGGAAATTCAGCGTATGGCAGGGGATTTTTTACTGGCAGCAGCCAGGCTTTCAAAAAAATATCCAAATCTGCAATTTGTTACCGCCATGCCGGATACTGCTCTAATGGATGTGTTTGAGGAAGAAGTACAGAAAGCAGACACAAAAGACATCGATCTGGTTCGTGTGCATGGGCACTCCAGGGATGTTATGGCCTGTGCGGATATCCTCATGCTCGCTTCAGGTACAGCAGCTCTTGAGGCGGCCATTGTGGGCAGGCCTGTGGTGGTTGCCTACAAGGTATCCTGGCTGACAAAAACCATGGTGCAATTACTTGCCAGCGTGAAATACTTTTCTATGCCTAACAATCTGGTCGGCTACCGGCTGGTTCCTGAACTAATGCAGGATGATTGCACGCCCGAAAATCTTGAGCGTGAAGTGAGCGTATACCTCAATAATGAAGCAGAAGTCACCAGGGTAATTAGTGCATTTAAAAAAATACGGCAAAGTCTGGATCTTGATTCTGATCGCCTGGCAGCAGAAACAGTGCTGGACATGCTCGGCCTGAAAAATAAAATAGAACCAGAGTACTATTAATGCCGAGATTATTTATTGCAGGGGTTGATGAAGTTGGGCGCGGTCCATTGGCAGGCCCCGTGGTGACAGCGGCAGTTATCCTGGATAGCCATCATATTATTGACGGCCTGGCTGATTCAAAGCGCCTGACTGAAAAAAAACGCCTGCGGCTGGACCAGCTAATCAGGCAGCATGCTGTTAACTTCTCGATAGGACAGGCGGATGTCTACGAGATTGATCAGATCAACATTCTGCAGGCAACCCTGCTCGCGATGCAGCGAGCCGTAGCTGGACTAACAATAAGACCTGACAAGGTGCTGGTGGATGGAAACCACTTGCCTGAGTTTCCCTGTCAGGCCGAGGCTATAGTCGGCGGCGACGGTCTGATCGCCGAGATTTCAGCTGCCTCAATTATTGCCAAGGTTTACCGTGACCGTTTGATGGTGGATTTAGATGATCAGTATCCGCAGTACGGTTTCGCCAGCAACAAGGGCTATCCTACTCGTATGCATCGTCAGGCATTACAAAAATATGGAGCTACACCTGTTCACCGCCGTAGCTTTTCACCGGTAAAAATGGCGATAGAACGCAGTGCTTAAGAAACCCTTTATCCATCTTCATCTGCACTCGGAATATTCCCTGGTAGACAGTGTGCTGCGCATCAAAAACATCATTGATGCATCTACAGAGAATCATATGCCGGCTGTTGCCGTTACGGATTTATCCAATGTTTTCTCTGTGGTTAAATTCTATAAAGCCGCAATGGCAGCCGGTGTTAAGCCGGTTCTGGGTTCTGATGTCTGGATTGAGCGACCTGAGCAACCGGGCAAACCCTTCCGTCTAATTCTGCTGTGTAAGAATGAAAAAGGTTATCGTAATCTGACATATTTGCTATCAGAGGCCTTTCGTCATGGCCAGCATCTGGGTGGCCATGCCTGTATTTCCAAAAAGGAACTTGCTGCCCACAGTGATGGCCTGATAGCACTTTCTGCCGCTACTCAGGGAGAGTTAGGAAATGCTTTGCTGCATGGTTCTATCGAGCAAATTGATCAGCTGGTAGAAGAATATCTGCAGATATTCGGTGATTGTTTTTACCTTGAACTACAGCGTACCGGCAGACCGGGTGATGAAGAGCATGTCGTCAGGGCCATGGACCTGGCACTGCGCCGCTCATTACCCGTGGTGGCAACAAACGATGTGCGTTTCAGAACCGAAGAGGATTTCGAAATTCATGATATACGTGTCTGCATACAGGATAGCCGGGTATTGAATGATCCGCGTCGGCCAAAGCTTTACAGCAGTCAGCAGTATTTTCGTTCATCAGAGGAAATGGCAGCACTGTTTGCTGATATACCCGAAGCGATCGAAAATACCTATCATATCGCAATGCGCTGTAATTGCCGGTTGACGCTGGGTAAGAACTTCATGCCAGAATTTCCTGTTGCTGAAGGGCAGGATGTCAATCAGCTACTGATTGATGACTCAAATGATGGTTTAAAAGAAATACTGAAAAAAGTTCCATCAGAGGTGCCCCGGGAGCCCTATCAGGAGCGACTCGATATGGAGCTTGGTGTCATCACTGGCATGGGATTTCCCGGATATTTCCTTATTGTTGCCGACTTTATCCATTGGGCCAAGGAACATGACATACCGGTCGGGCCGGGTCGTGGTTCCGGTGCCGGATCACTGGTGGCCTACTGCCTGGGTATTACCGAACTTGATCCAATTGAACATGGCCTGCTGTTTGAGCGATTCCTGAACCCGGAACGTGTCTCGATGCCGGATTTCGATATCGATTTCTGTATGGATAAACGTGACCGGGTGATTGAGTATGTCACCCAGCATTATGGCTCTGACAAGGTCTCACAAATTATTACCTACGGCACCATGGCGGCACGTGCAGTGGTACGTGATGTCGGCAGGGTAATGGATGTAGGCTTCGGTTTTGTCGACCAGTTGGCCAAGATGATTCCAGGGGAACCGGGAATGACGCTGAGCAAAGCCATTGACTCAGAAAAAGAACTGCGTGAAAAAATTGAACAGGATGATGATGTACGAGAACTGATATCCAGGGCACGATCGCTGGAAGGCATGGCCAGAAATGCTGGCAAGCATGCCGGGGGTGTGGTGATTGCACCGACCGCACTGACTGACTTTACGGCTTTGTATTGCGAGCAGGGCGTCACCCAGATGGTGACACATCTGGACATGAAAGATGTAGAAGCTGTTGGCCTGGTGAAGTTTGATTTCCTGGGTCTGCGAACCCTGACCATTATCGATAATACGTTGAAAACGGTAAACCGTTACCGTGAAAAGAACGATCAGCCAGCGATGACACTGGCAGATATTGATCTTCGTGATAAAGAAACCTTCAAGTTGATTCAGGCCTGCGGGACTACAGCTGTTTTCCAGCTTGAATCCAGTGGTATGAAAGATGTTATTAAGAAGCTGCAGCCGGATAATTTTGACGATATGGTCGCGGTGGTCGCCTTATATCGCCCGGGGCCATTGGGTTCAGGCATGGTTGATACCTTTATAGAACGTAAGCACGGGCGTGAAAAAATTGTTTATCCACACCCGTCGCTGGAAGAAATATTGAAACCTACCTATGGCGTAATTGTTTACCAGGAACAGGTCATGCAGATCGCCCAGATACTTGCATCATTCACCCTGGGTGCGGCGGATATGCTGCGTCGGGCAATGGGTAAGAAGATCGCAGAAGAAATGGCTAAACAGCGTGAGAATTTTCGTGCTGGTGCTGAAAAGAATGGCATCGATAGCAAACAGGCCGACAGCATCTTTGATTTGATGGAGGAATTCGCCAAGTACGGTTTTAATAAATCACACTCTGCCGCATACGCACTGGTTTCATTCCAGACCGCCTGGTTCAAGGCCCATTATCCGGCGATGTTCCTGGCTTCAACGCTGTCCGCAGACATGGAAAAGACCGATAAAGTCGTTACATTAATAGCTGAATGTCGGGAGATGGAGTTAATGGTGCTGCCACCGGATGTGAATAGCTCCGGTTATTCCTTCGAGGCAAGCTCGGAAGACACGATCGTATACGGGTTAGGTGCTATCAAAGGTATAGGGCAGGCGGCGATTGAAGAAATAACGCGTGCGCGGGAGGAAAAAGGCCAGTTCAATGATCTGTATGACTTTTGTCGTGCACTGGATTTGAAGAAAGTGAATCAGCGTACCCTGGAGACGCTGATTGGTGCCGGCGCGCTGGACCAAATGGGGATCCATCGAGCCGCCTTAATGGCAAACCTGCCGAATGCCATGTCCCTGTCGGGGCAGGAGCTAAGAAATCGTGCAGCCGGGCAGGATGACCTGTTTGGCAGCAGCGATGAACTGGATCTCGACATCGACTGGATAGAGGTTGCAGAATATTCAGAGGACGAGCGCCTTAAACGGGAAAAAAAGCACCTTGGGCTGTATCTTACCGGGCACCCGATGAATCAGTATCACAAGGAACTGAGTAATTTTATCAGCTGCAACTTGAGTGATGTAGAGTCGGCAGAGGGCAAGCAGGTGACCATTGCGGGGCTTATTATTGCGATGCGCACAATGAATACGCGACGCGGACGGATGGCAATTCTGACGTTGGATGATCAGTCTGCCTGGCTGGAAATTCCCATCTACTCAGAGCTCTATGATGACAATAAACAATTACTGCAGGAAGACCGGCTAGTCATCATCAGCGGTAAGGCTGGTTATGATGATTATACCGGCGGTACCCGGGTCACTGCAGAGCGTATTCATGACATGGATTCCGCCCGCGAGACCTTTGCAACCGACCTGCGTATCAGCTTGATAAAAAAAGTTGAAGATGCCGTAGAAAGCTTACAGGTGACCCTGCAACCGGTAACCGGCGGTTCTACTCCCGTTATTATTGACTATACGAACGATGAGGCCAGGGCAAGCATCCATTTGCCGCGTGAATGGTGTGTGCACCCCTCAGCCAGATTACTGGATGAATTAAATAAACTCCCTGTCGTCAGCAAAGCGGTATGTGAATATAATGCGGCCGGGGCACGTATGAATTAAGCGCTGCCCTTTATCCTTATATCGGTATGGCGTTATACTTCCACCCGACTAGAAATTTTACAGCTGGAATAATAGATGAACCTCAACTTTCTCGATTTTGAGCAACCTATCGCCGAACTTGAAGCCAAAATAGACGAATTACGTCATGTTGGCATCACCAGTGATGTCAGTCTGACCGATGAAGTGTCGCGTCTGCACAGTAAGAGCATCAAGCTGACAGAATCAATATTTTCCTCATTGTCTTCATGGCAGGTGTCACAACTTGCGCGCCATCCCCAGCGACCCTATACGCTGGAATATATTGACCGGGTATTTACAGATTTTCAGGAATTGCGCGGTGATCGTATGTTTGCTGATGATCCCGCAATTATCGGTGGTCTGGCACGTCTGGAAGGTCGTCCTGTGGTAGTGATCGGGCACCAGAAAGGGCGTGATACGAAGGAAAAAGTGTATCGCAACTTTGGCATGCCAAGGCCCGAAGGATACCGCAAAGCTATGAGGCTCATGGAAATGGCAGAGCGGTTCCACCTGCCTCTGCTGACGTTCATAGATACTCCCGGCGCTTACCCGGGCGTTGATGCAGAAAAACGTGGACAGAGCGAGGCCATCGCGCGTAATTTATTTGTTATGTCAGATTTGAAAACGCCCGTTATTTCAACGGTGATTGGTGAAGGGGGGTCGGGCGGTGCGCTGGCAATAGGTGTCTGTGACCGGCTTCTAATGTTTCAGTATTCGACATACTCAGTAATCTCACCGGAAGGCTGTTCAACTATCCTGTGGAAGAGTGCCGATAATGCCGCGGATGCCGCTGAGGTGATGGGATTAACAGCCCAGCGCCTGCATGAACTGGGCCTGATAGATGAGATCATCGAGGAACCGCTGGGTGGTGCACACCGTGATGTCGACCTGGCGGCAGAAAATCTACGCAAGGTGCTGGTGAAAAATCTTGATGCCCTGCAAGAAATGACGATTGCCGAGCTGCAGGAGAAACGCTATCACCGCTTGCGCCAGTACGGTGTCGATAATTTCCAGGAATAACCCGTCCGGGCAGATAAATGCCTGCACAGGCTAATTTCTCTATAAGCCGCCTGAGCCAGGTCCTGCTCGATCAGCTAAACGTAGAACAGAACAGTGCCGTCTATGTCGCTTTCAGCGGCGGGCTGGATTCGCATGTGCTATTACATGCACTGGCGGCTCTGGCATCTGATTACCCCTTCACCCTTAAAGCCATTCATATTGACCACCGACTGCAAACTCAGTCAGCTGACTGGGCAAACCACTGTCAGCAGGTGTGTGATGAGCTGTCTGTGCCTCTGATTGTCAGAACACTTAACATAGATCAGAGAAAGCGGGAGAGCCTGGAAGCGCTTGCCCGAGACGCACGCTACGCTGCGCTAGCTGAATGTCTGCCAGCGGGCGGCTTATGTATGACAGCTCAGCACCGGAACGATCAGAGTGAAACATTATTACTGCAGCTGCTGCGCGGGGCAGGGGTGCACGGACTGGCGGCTATGCCTGCCAGTAAATCTTTTTCTACAGGGCGATTGCTGCGGCCGCTGCTGGCTTTCTCGCGCGGGGACTTGCAGGATTACGCCAGCAGAAATAAATTAGTCTGGGTAGAAGATCCGAGCAACAGGGATAATAGATTTGACAGAAACTACCTGCGTAATAATATATTGCCTGCTTTGCGCCAGCGCTGGCCGGGAATGGACAAAAGCCTGACGCGCAGTGCCCGTCATGCAGCCTCTGCAGCGTCCATGCTGGATGATATAGCCAGATCTGATCTACTTCATTGCAATGCCGCCAGTAACCACTTTTTTCCTCCGTGCATTGCCTGTCTGAATGCTGGCTTACTGGCCGGTATGTCACCCACGCACCGTGCAAATGCCCTGCGCTACTGGGTACGGATAAATGGCTTGCCGGTACCCGGTGATGAGCGGATTCAAACCCTGATCCAGTTGCTTGAGGAATCATCAGCCAGGGGCAGTGTGAACTGGTCTGGTGGTGTAATCAGACTGGATAACAGTATTCTGTGGCTTTGTGATAAGACCGATAACGTCCAGGCTGTCGATGGGTTTCTGGACTGGATTCTGCCAGCTCCTATACAGTTTCTGAATTTCCAGCTGCAGGCAACAAAGGTGATGGGAGAGGGGTTGGCAGAATCCCTGCTCGAAGATTTTGTCTTACGGGTTGGCATTCGCCAGGGAGGTGAACAGTGTCGTATGCCTGGCGATCACGGCAGCAAGCCACTAAAGACACTATTCCAGGATCTTTCCGTACCCGCATGGATACGTGACAGAGTGCCGCTGTTCTTTCTCAATGACGAACTGCTTGCTGTATCATCGTTCTGGAGCAACCCCCATTACTTACCCGCCCCGGACGAAGAGGGCTACGTGTTCTCGATTCAGGATATGGGGCTTGATTAGCAATAATTGCACCAATATCAAAATCTCTTACCACAGAGGACACGGAGGAAAAATATTTTCTGTTAAATGTAATGCATCACCGAGCTTCTGCTTCAACTCCAGTATTTGATAAGAAATATGCCAACGCAAAAACCTCTGTGTCCTCCGTGTCCTCTGTGGTAAAAAAAAGACTTTGAACTTCAAACTAATGTTCTGATTGTGAAGTGTGGGCGGCTTTGGTATGCTTTTCTCCCGTTCGGGGAACAGTCCCCGCACACTAACTCCTGAACGGTGAAATGACAAAATTTATCTTTATTACTGGCGGTGTTGTTTCCTCTCTGGGTAAAGGCATCGCGGCGGCATCCCTGGCGGCAATCCTCGAAGCCCGCAATCTTAAAGTCACCATGCTTAAGCTGGATCCGTATATCAACGTTGATCCCGGCACCATGAGTCCATTCCAGCATGGTGAAGTATTTGTCACTGTAGATGGTGCAGAAACAGACCTTGACCTCGGTCATTACGAGCGTTTTATCCGTACGACAATGACCCGCAAGAACAATTTCACTTCCGGGCGGGTGTATGAACGGGTTATCAGTAAAGAGCGTAAAGGCGAGTATCTTGGCGGAACGGTTCAGGTTATTCCGCATATTACCGATGAAATCAAACTTCTGGTCGAGCGGGGGGCTGAAGGTTCCGATATTGCCCTGGTTGAGATAGGCGGAACAGTTGGTGATATCGAGTCGCTGCCATTTCTGGAAGCCATTCGTCAGATGGGCATTGAAAAA
Organism: Pseudomonadota bacterium; assembly: GCA_034659075.1. Lineage (GTDB taxonomy): Bacteria > Pseudomonadota > Gammaproteobacteria > BMS3Bbin11 > BMS3Bbin11 > BMS3Bbin11. Next base: position 24,595 of record JAYEGM010000005.1, on the reverse strand, counting down.
GGCCGAGAAAGTGTAGCCTATATTCATTTGACCCTGGTGCCCTGGATAGCGGCGGCCGGTGAGCTGAAAAGTAAGCCTACACAGCATTCAGTAAAAGAACTGCGCAGCATCGGCATCCAGCCGGATGTCCTGATCTGCCGCAGCGAACGGGAAATTCCAGATAACATGCGGAAAAAGATTGCCCTGTTTACCAATGTCGCTGTTGATGCGGTTATATCAGCCTATGACGTAGATAGTATTTACAAAATTCCCTCATCGCTGCATAAGCAAAATCTGGATGCGATTATCGCCCGCCAGTTTAACCTGGACATACCTGATGCCGACCTTTCCGAGTGGGATCAGGTGGTTTACAACCTTGAACATCCCGAGTTATCTGTAACGATAGGCATGGTGGGTAAATATGTCGATCTTACGGAGTCCTATAAATCACTGTCTGAAGCACTGATACATGCCGGCATCCATACCCGTACAAAGGTCAATATTCGCTATTTCGATGCCGAGGAACTGGAGGAAAATGGAACTGACAGCCTTTCTTCGGTTGATGCAATTCTGGTTCCCGGCGGCTTTGGTTTACGCGGCATAGAGGGGAAAATTGCGGCTGTGCAATATGCACGGGAAAACAAAGTGCCGTATCTTGGCATTTGCCTGGGGATGCAGGCAGCAGTGATCGAATATGCACGCAATGTTGCGGGCATGAAGGATGCCCACAGTACTGAATTTAATCACGACACGCCATACCCGGTTATTGCCATGATTACAGAATGGCAGGATGCAGACGGATCTGTTCAAGTCAGAGACAAGAGCAGTGATATGGGCGGCACCATGCGTCTGGGTGGTCAGGATTGCCTGATAAAGAAGGACAGCCTGATACACGATTTATATCAAAAAGACATTATCCACGAACGTCATCGTCACCGTTATGAATTTAATAATGCCTATCGGGATAAACTTGAGCAGGCCGGTCTGATCCTGTCTGGAACCTCTCTAGATGGAGAATTGGTCGAGGTTGTAGAACTGTCTGATCACCCCTGGTTTATCGGCTGCCAGTTTCACCCGGAATTTACTTCATCACCACGTGATGGCCACCCATTGTTCAAAGGTTTCGTGCTGGCTGCCGGTACGATCCATAAACAGCATAATAGCGATGAAGAGAGTGGCTGTTAATGACAGGCAGACGGAAATGAAGCTGTTAGATTTTAATGTTGATCTTGCGCATCCTTTTTTTCTTATTGCCGGCCCTTGTGTTGTTGAATCAGAGCAGCTAGCCGTTGATACGGCCGGCACGCTGGCTGAAATAACCGCTGAACTCGGTATACCCTTTATCTTCAAGTCATCCTATGACAAGGCAAACCGTACCTCCGGCCAGTCCTATCGTGGAATGGGGATCGATGAAGGGCTTAAGGTTCTCGATCATGTTCGCCAGCAAACCGGTGTACCGGTACTGACAGATGTACACAGCGCATCAGAAGTAAAGGCTGTGGCCGAGGTCGTCGATGTTTTGCAGACACCGGCTTTTCTCTGTCGTCAGACTGATCTAATTGAAGCCGTCGGTGCCTGCGGTAAACCGGTTAATATCAAAAAAGGACAGTTCCTGTCACCACAGGAAATGACACAGGTAGCCAGCAAAGCGATTGCAGCCGGTGGAGAAGGCCGTGTTATGGTTTGTGAACGCGGTGTCAGCTTTGGTTACAATAACCTGGTCGTTGATATGCGTTCACTGGCGATCATGCGAGAGACCGGCTGTCCCGTGGTGTTTGATGTGACCCATTCCGTACAGCAACCCGGTGGTCAGGGTACACATTCGGGTGGCAACCGCGAATATATCCCTGTGCTGGCCAGAGCTGCCGTAGCAGTCGGCGTGTCGGGTCTATTCATGGAAACGCACCCCGACCCCGATAAAGCCCTAAGTGACGGTCCCAACTCGTGGCCGCTGGACCGAATGAAAGAATTGCTGCAACACCTGCAGGATATCGACCAGGCCAGCAAGGCCAGAGCATTCGAAGAGCAGCTCTAGACCAGAAACATTCACCACAGAGGACACAGAGGTTTTTGTGTTTGTTCGTTCTTTCTCTGCGTTTTTTTGTCTAGTCGAAAAGTATTTTTTACGCACATAGCCACAAGGTAATCATCTTTTTTCCTCTGTGACCTCCGTGTCCTCTGTGGTAAATAATCTTTTAAGCGCTCAGGCATTGCGGTAAAATCACGGGCTAAGTTACGGTAAATCAGATAAAACTCCTGCCTCCTGCATTGCAGGAGTAAACGTTCCCCAAGGAAATAATAATGAGTAAAATCAATAATATAATCGCCCGTGAAATTCTCGATTCACGTGGCAACCCGACAATTGAAGCCGATATAACACTGGATTCTGGTATTTCAGGCAGAGCAGCGGTACCGTCCGGTGCTTCTACCGGTGAGCATGAGGCGGTCGAATTACGTGATGGTGACCCGAAACGGTATCAGGGCAAAGGCGTTCTGAAGGCGGTAGCGAACGTCAACGGTGAGATTAAGGGTGCGCTGATGGGGCAGGATATTACTGACCAGCGTGCCATTGACGACAAACTGATTACTCTTGATGGCACTGAGAACAAGGGCCGGCTGGGTGCGAATGCTGCATTGGCAGTATCTCTGGCGGCAGCCCATGCTGCGGCAAATGAAACAAACCTGCCTCTGTATCGCTATCTTGGGGGTGAGGCGGCGACAAAGCTTCCTGTACCCATGATGAACATTATCAATGGTGGCTCACATGCTGATAATAGCGTGGACCTGCAGGAATTCATGATCATTCCTGCCGGTGCACCGAGTTTCTCTGAAGCATTGCGTTACGGTACCGAAGTTTTTCATAGTCTAAAGTCTGTCCTCAGCAAGCGTGGCCTGAACACCGCCGTCGGTGATGAGGGAGGTTTTGCACCGGATCTTTCGTCTAATGAAGAGGCTATCGCCGTTATTCTTGAAGCGATAGAAAAGGCAGGTTATCGACCGGGTGAGGATATTTACCTCGGTATCGATGCGGCTAGTTCCGAGTTCTTTAATAATGGGCAATATGACCTGAAAGGTGAAGGACGCATACTTGATGCGGTCGGCATGAAGAGCCTGTTGGCTGACTGGGCGAAACGCTACCCGATTGTCAGTATTGAAGACGGTATGGACGAAAACGACTGGTCCGGCTGGGCCGAATTGACTGCCGAGATTGGTAACCAATGCCAGCTGGTAGGTGATGATCTGTTCGTTACCAATACAAAAATGCTTGAACGCGGTATCAGGGAAAAATCAGCCAATGCCATCCTCATCAAGGTCAACCAGATAGGTACCCTCAGTGAAACACTGGATGCCATCAGCATGGCTCAGAAAGCAGATTTCGGTGTCATTGTTTCACACCGTTCAGGCGAAACAGAAGATACAACTATCGCCGACCTGGCTGTTGCCACGTCAGCAGGTCAGATCAAAACAGGTTCTCTTTCACGATCTGACAGGATTGCCAAATATAACCAGCTATTACGCATCGAAGGACAGCTAGGTGATCGTGCTGTCTACCCTGGCAAGACAGCGATCACTGGCTTGTCATAAACCAGGGCACTACAAAGGGGGACAGGAGAGATTGAAGCTTCTGCTTGCATCTGGAATTGTACTGGCCATTTTACTGGCCTATACACTCACCTTCGGCAAAGGCGGTTTACTGGATATCTGGAAAATGAAGCGTGATATCGTTACACAGCAGGTGCAAAATGAACGCCTGCAACAGCGCAATCGTGAACTAGCCGGGGAGATTGTTAACTTGCAGAAAGGCACGGAAGCGATAGAAGAGCGGGCGCGCAGTGACCTGGGGTTGATACGGTCTGATGAGGTTTTTGTGCAGATTATTGAATGACTTCAATATCCAAGCTTCAAGTTTCAAGTTCAAAATATGGAATCAAATTCATTCACCACAGAGGGCACGAAGGGTACAGAGGATTCCGGTTAATGAGGTGGTTTTTCATCATTCTGATCAGAATACATTGAAAAAAATGTATTTTTTTGTGGTGGAGCTCGGGTGAGTTTGTTTCTTTTTTTATTATTGTGCTGATACTTAGCTGAGTTTTTCGCACCTCACGTGCGAGTTCATTTCTTTTATACGGATAAAAGAAACGAACCAAAGAAAAACCGCCCCGATTTGTTGGCCTACGGCTACTCTGCGCGCTTCAGTCTGAACCGGGCACGGTGAACTCGGGCTACGCCCTCAGACAAGCACCGCGCTTATCCGGCTCAGACTTCCAGTGCTCGACAACCCAAAAGGGGATTGGAGATCAAAGTCAGAAGACCTAAGGCCAAAGACCAATTCGGTGCCACCCCTGCATGCTTCTAGCCGGAATCCCTATGTTTATGACGGACTATTTTTCTTTTTCAGTATCCGAAACTGAATAGGGCTGGTCACTCATCGTCAGTTTATCTCCATCTGCAGAAGCCAGTCTGAGGTCGAGATTTTCATCAACGCCTTTTGTCTGCAACACTGCCTGTACATACTGGGTCGAATCATTTATGGCGGCCTGTACTACGGTTCCTGCTGCTTTGTCTTTCTCGCCTGCAATATAGATTTTGTCACCGGGCCGTGCCGGTTCTTTGCTGCTGGTCTCCAGTACGTACATACGCTGCTTGATTTTCCCCAGGTAATGCACTCTGGCGACGATTTCCTGTCCCGGGTAACAGCCTTTTTTGAAGTTTACCGCACCGATCAGGTCGAGGTTGACCATTTGAGGCACGAAGGCTTCCTGGGTGGCAAGAACTACTGCAGGGATACCAGCCTGGATGTCTGCCAGTGTCCAGCTGTTTCTATTTGTCGATGCGCCAAGAGCAATCTTTGCTGACTCGCCGATATTGAGAAAACGCCCTGTGTCATAGTCGAGTGTCAACAGGCTATTGTTGTTATCTCTAATAAGTTTTCCATTTTCTTTTTCAGCTACAAGATCATTCTCTGGTAGATTTCCTGTAGAGCCTGGAATTCCGGTAATGGATGTATTCTTATTCTGCGGTGCAATTTTTACATCATCCCGCATTACAAACATGCGTAATCTGGGCAAAATCTTTTCACTGACTTCTGCAGGAAGAACCAGCAGGAACTCATTTTCATCCAGCCTTACGATGGTAATGAATGCCAGTAAGCGTCCTTTTGGCGTGCAGTAGCCACTGTACTGCCAGCTATTGACGGGTAAATTAGCCAGGTCATTGGTGAACTGAGCATGTAGAAACTTTGCCGCGTCATCACCTGATACATGCAGGGATGTTAAATCATCCAGTCTGATTGCTTTTGCCTGAGTATTATCATTCATATTTTTACTGTCTGTATGCCTTGGAGTATCTCATTACTTGGTGATACGATTGTAAAGGAAACCAATACAGACAAACACTGTCCAATGTTGTGAATTCATGTTGAGTATATAGAAAATCCGATGCATTACGGACTTAGAAAGTTTATATGAAGAAAGCAGAAAAACGTCCCGTATTTCTAAATCTGCTACAGATACGCCTGCCTCGAGGCGGTTTGCTATCCATTATTCACCGTGCTACAGGCGTACTCCTGCTACTGGCAATTCCCCTTTCCATCTATATATTACAATTACTCAATGGCGGGGCAGAAGGCTACTCTCATGCCTTGTCTTTGCTGCAGAGTACCCCGGGAAAAGTGTTAATCAGTCTCATAACATGGACACTGATTCAACATTCTCTTAGCGGTATCAGGCATTTGCTGATGGACATGGGTTTTAGCTATGACAAAAATATTGCCCGGCTCACTGCAAATACTGCTTTTATAGTTAGTTTTCTGCTAATCATTCTGACAGGAGTCTGGATATGGCTGTAGGAATGAGTGAACGTGGCAGCCTGCATGCCGGACTCGGAGAATGGGTGATTCAACGGCTGACGGCTGTTTACATGCTGCTATTTATTGTTATTACTTTTCTACGTCTTTCAATATTACCGATTTCCAGCCAGGCAGACTGGTTATTACTTTCTTCAAGCCTGTTTTTTCAAATTGGGCTGCTGTTGTTTATATTCAGCATGCTGGCACATGCATGGCTTGGATTGAAAAGCGTGCTTCTTGACTATATTCATCCCTGGCGAGTACGGTTTTTACTGCAGATGATTGTCGCGCTGTTGTTCCTTGCCACAGGGTTATGGGCGATATTAGTGGTCATACTGAAATGAGTAACCTTTAATGAGTAATGGTGTAGAAAAAAGACGCTTCGACTGTCTGGTGATTGGTGCAGGTGGTGCGGGCCTACGTGCCGCACTGCAACTGGCTCAGGCAGATTTGCACGTAGCGGTGGTGTCAAAAGTCTTTCCTACCCGTTCGCACACCGTTGCCGCGCAGGGCGGCATGAATGCCGCGCTGGGTAATGTCACGCCGGACAACTGGCACTGGCATATGTACGACACGGTTAAAGGCAGTGATTTTCTAGGTGATCAGGATGCCATTGAGTACATGTGTCGAGCTGCTTCACGTCTGGTCATCGAGCTTGAACATTTTGGCGTTCCTTTTACCCGGCTCGACAATGGGCGTATTTACCAGCGCCCATTTGGTGGCCAAAGCCAGAACTATGGTGGCGATCAGGCCGCACGTACCTGTGCTGCTGCAGACCGTACCGGCCATGCCATTCTGCAATCCCTTTATCAGCAGAATTTGCGTTTACAAACCCATTTTTTTGACGAATATTTTGCAACGGATTTGCTGCTGTCTGAGGATGGCGTGACACAGGGTGCGATGGTAATTGATATCGAGTCCGGCGAGCCATTGATTATTGAAGCCAAGACAACCATGTTAGCTACCGGTGGCTCGGCACGAATTTTCCGTACCAGCACCAATGCCATGATCAATACCGGCGACGGCATGGCGATGGCCCTGCGCGCAGGCTTGCCTCTGCAGGACATGGAGTTTGTACAGTTTCATCCTACTGGTATAGCAGGCCTGGGTATGTTGATTTCTGAAGCGACAAGGGGTGAGGGCGGTTACCTGATTAATAATGACGGTGAGCGATTCATGAAACGCTATGCCCCGCACGCCCTTGACCTGGCCTCACGCGACGTTGTCTCCCGGGCCATTGCCACTGAAATACGCGAAGGCAGAGGTTGTGGAGAAAATGCCGATCATGTGCTGCTGCAGCTCACTCACCTCGACCCGGACATTGTGAAAAACCGATTACCGGGTATCCGCGATATGTCGATCCGTTTTACCGGTGTTGATCCGGTAGATGCCCCGATTCCAGTATTTCCGACAGCACATTACACCATGGGGGGTATACCAACCAATAGAATGGGGCAGGTGGTAGCACCACTGCGCCATGCGCCGGAAGAGCCACAGCAGGGACTTTATGCCATTGGCGAATGCGCCTGTGTATCCGTACACGGGGCGAACCGTCTGGGTGGGAATTCCCTGCTCGATATCGTTGTGTTCGGCCGTGCGGCGGGTAATCATATTATCGACTACCTGGCAGATAACCGCTTTCATACGCCGCTCAGTGATGCGTCGATAGAGCAGGCAATGAGCCATATCCTGCGCTGGGATAAAAAAGGAGAAGGCGAATCTGTTGCTGATATGACGAACCAGATGCGTACTTTGATGGAGCAGTATTGCGGCGTATTTCGTACACAGGAAGTACTTGATGAAGGTGTTGAAAAGATCCGTGCACTGGTTGCCCGTCTGTCCAATGTTCGACTGGGTGATCAGAGCAAGATATTCAATACTGCACGATTTGAGGCCTTTGAACTTGAGAATCAACTCGAAGTATCGATGGCCACTATGTTGTCTGCAGCAGCACGCACAGAAAGTCGAGGCGCACATTCGCGGCTGGACTACCCGGATCGTGATGATCGCGAGTGGATGAAACATACCCTGTATTTTAATCGTGAGGATGGCGTTCTGGACTACAAGCCGGTACGCACACAACCTCTCAGTGTCGACTCTTTTCCGCCGGTCAAGAGGGTTTATTAGTGTAGTGTTTCATATTATTTGGCGATTAAGAGGCCCTCAAATGGTTCAAGACAAGGCGCAGTTTGCAGGCAATGGTAATTCCCCTGGCAAATACTGCAACACCGTATTGAGCTATTTGTGGGTCTCCCTTCGGGCGCGGCGAGAAACCGTCACCTACGGCGTTAGCTTCCTTGCAAAGGGAGCAACCATTTACTGCAAAACCTGCCTTGTAGCTAACGGTTTCTCGTCACGCTTAATCGTCAAATAATATGAAACACTACACTAAGATGAGGGCTACTAAGATGATTCGTTTCTCCATCTACCGCTTTGATCCGGATAAGGATGGCAAGCCTTATATGCAGGACTACCAGCTGGATGAGTCCAGACTCGAAGGCCGGCAAATGCTGCTTGATGCCATCCTGTTACTGAAAGAACAGGATGAAAGCCTGTCCTTTCGTCGATCCTGTCGTGAAGGTGTTTGTGGATCGGATGCGATGAATATTAACGGGCGCAATGGACTGGCCTGTATTACACCTTTGAGTTCATTAAAGCAGCCGATTAAGCTGAACCCGCTGCCAGGCATGCCGGTAATCCGGGATCTGATAGTGGATATGGAACCTTTTTACCGACAGTACCGGACTATAAAGCCCTGGTTAATAAACGATGAACCGGAGCCGGAAATCGAGCGTTTGCAATCGGACGAGGACAGGAGGAAGCTGGACGGACTTTACGAATGCATCCTCTGTGGCTGCTGTTCAACGGCATGTCCGTCGTTCTGGTGGAATCCGGACAAGTACCTTGGCCCTGCGGCATTGCTGCAGGCCTACCGTTTCCTAGTTGATACCAGGGACAAGGCAACGAGTAAACGTCTTAATGAACTGGAAGATCCATTTCGACTGTTCCGTTGTCACAGCATCATGAACTGTGTTGAGGTCTGCCCCAGAGATCTAAATCCTGCAGAGGCCATCCACAACATACGAAAAATGCTGCTTAAGCGAGCAACATGACTCTGGACCAGGCACCGGGGCGATTGCGCTGGCAATGCCGGCGTGGCATGTTAGAACTGGATGTGATTCTGAATCGTTTTGTTGATCAACATTGGCAGAGCCTGGATAATAGTCTTAAAGCCGAGTTAGAGACCCTGCTGAGTTGCTCAGACCAGCAGTTACAGGAATGGCTTTTTGAAGGCAGGGAGGCCGACTATGAAGTCTATAACATCGTCACCAGAATGCGGCAGTCGGGTAGTCATCCACCCGACTAGATCACGGCTGCTTATACGTCTAGTTTGCTGTCTGCATATGGCAGCTTTTCTGTTGCTGTTTTTTGTTGAGCTCAATCTTTTGTTGCTGTTGATTACCGCTGTCTTGATAACCTTCAGCTTACGCCAGTACATTATCTCCGAAAGGTCCATCAGCCATGGACTAAGTCTGCAGCAGGGTGAACCGCTATTTTTCCAGAATAATGAAAGCTCAGGCTGGCAGGAGGCAAATGTACTGGAAAGCTTTGTTAGCCGCTGGCTGATAGTTTTAAAAATCAGGACACTGCCTGATTCGAAACAGCATTCATTGCTGTACGCAGCAGACTCTATAAACAGCCTGTCTTTCAGGCGACTGGTTGTGTATTTGAATGGTTAACCAGGGGATTCTTAACCAGTTTGAATACAGGGCACAGGCCATCTTTTATAGTTCTCAGCGTCTTGACGGTTCAGCTCACTCTTTCAATGTCCCTTAATCCTTTGAGTAGTTGTCGGGAATCAATGTGGTGTTAACTTGCGCCAGTTCAGGATCAATTTCCGGGTAGTCACGCGTAAAATGCAGGCCACGGCTTTCCTTGCGCGATTGGGCGCTGCGTATTGTCAGGTCGGCAATGACAGCCAGATTGCGTAATTCAAGCAGGTTATTGTCTACTTTGAAACGGCTGTAGAACTCCTCAATTTCATCTGCCAGCAGTTCTATACGGTTCTGCGCGCGCTGCAGGCGTTTGTTGGTTCTAACGATGCCGACATAGTCCCACATGAAGCGGCGCAACTCATCCCAGTTATGTGAGACCACCACCTGTTCATCCGGGTCAGTGACCTGGCTTTCATCCCATTGAGGCAGCTCGGGATGGGGCGAAGGGGCTTGCTCAAGACTTTCTAATATAGAATGGCTGGCAGATTGAGAAAAGACCAGGCATTCCAGCAATGAGTTGCTTGCCAGACGGTTTGCACCGTGCAGGCCGGTGCAGGTGCATTCACCTATAGCATACAGATCATCGACGTCTGTTCTGCCGTTAAGATCAGTCACTACACCGCCGCAGGTATAGTGTGCCGCTGGTACGACCGGGATGGGGCCGGTGGTGATGTCCATGCCGAATTTCAGGCAACGAGCATAGATGGTCGGGAAATGTTCGATTATAAAATCGTGGCTACGATGGCTGATATCAAGATAGACTGAATCCAGGCCACCTTTCTTCATTTCATAGTCAATGGCACGAGCAACGATGTCGCGGGGAGCCATTTCAGCTTTTTTATCGTGTCGCTCCATGAACCGCGTCCCATCCGGCAGTAATAAATACGCACCTTCTCCGCGCAGTGCCTCTGAGATCAGAAATGATTTTGCTTCCGGGTGATAGAGGCAGGTTGGGTGAAATTGTACAAACTCCATATTGGCAACCCGGCAGCCCGCACGCCAGGCCATGGCAATGCCGTCGCCTGTCGATGTATCAGGGTTGCTGGTATAGAGATACACTTTAGAGGCGCCACCTGTTGCCAGTACTGTATTGGCGGCACTGACAGACATTATTCCGCCGTCTTGCTGATTTAGAATGTAGGCACCCAGGCAGCGGTTTTTCGAGTCATCCCGCTTGCTGCTGGTAATTAAATCGATGGCGATAGCGTGTTCAAATAGATGGATGTTGGGGTGATTGCGTGTTTCCTGCTCCAGAGTGGCTTCTATGGCCTTGCCTGTAGCATCTGCTGCGTGAATGACACGTCGATGACTGTGTCCTCCCTCCCGGGTCAGATGGTATTGCCGGCCATCTATATCGAGACTGAAGCCAACGCCCTGATCTATTAGCCATTGAATATTTTCAGGGCCATGTTTGATGACGTAATCAACGCATGCCGGGTCGCAAAGCCCCGCGCCGGCATCCAGGGTATCCTGTTTATGTGATTGTATGGAATCATTGTCACCCAATACGGCGGCGACGCCGCCCTGAGCATAATAACTGGAGCCCTCATGCAGTTCGCCTTTTGAGACGACAGCAACCGAAGCCTTGTCTGCTAGCCGCAAAGCCAGGCCGAGACCGGCCAGGCCACTGCCAATTATCAGAACATCAAAGTGTTTACTTGCCATCTCATTACTACTCATATCTTTTAGTTGTTGATTATAACCCTGTCCAGCATCGATTTTAGGGCCTCACAATTGTATTGATATTATCAGGAGCGCCGGCCTTTCTGCAGCATATCATTAAGCCAGCGTGCGACCGTAGCTTGTTATGGCAGGCCTATGAATAACAATGTACATCAGATGATTTTCCGGATTTTAGGCACCACCATTACTGTTAGTCCGCTGCATGCTATAGTATATGCGAATTATTATATGGAAATAACTCAGAAAATTCAGTTGTGATAAATGATCTGAATATCTGGATGGAAAATAGAACTTTTATAGAAGAATAATGTCACAGTTGATAGTACAAATGTCTGATATATACAGGCTGAACGACAGGCGCGGCTTTACACATGTCTGAAGAAACACCGGACATAGTGCTGGTCAGAAAGACTCAGCAGGGTGATCAGGCGGCTTTTGGTTTGCTGGTAGAAAAATATCAGCACCGCCTGGCCAAGTTGGTTAGTCGATATATTTATGACAGTGCTGAAGTGGAAGATGTTTGCCAGGAAGCACTGATCAAGGCTTATCGTGCGATTGGTAATTTTCGTGGTGAAAGTGCGTTCTATACCTGGCTTTACCGGATTGCAGTTAACACTGCAAAGAACTATCTGATTTCACAGGGGCGAAGACCACCGAAAACAGATATTGATGCTGAAGATGCGGTTCAGTTAGAAGGCGGCGCAGCAATGCGGGAAACAGGAACCCCGGAAGCCAATGCATTAACAAAGGAGCTGGCGGAGACGGTGACGCGTGCGGTAGAACAATTGCCTGAGGACTTGAAAATGGCAATTACCTTACGCGAAATCGAAGGCTTGTCCTATGATGAAATTGCAGAAGTCATGGACTGTCCAATAGGAACAGTCCGGTCGAGGATATTCAGGGCACGTGATGCTATAGACCGGGAATTGAAACCGTTGCTCGAGTGAGAGATGAGATGAAAGAGAACGTATCATATTTTTTAGATGGTGAACTGGATCAGGAAGAATCCGAACAGTTGATCAGGCAGCTGAACGAGGACATTGAACTTCGCGCACTGTGGCGGCGGTTTAATATCTATGGAACGGCCATGCGTGATGAGTTGTCTCCAGCCATCTCTGCTGATTTTAGCGGAAAAGTGCTACTGGCTCTGGCAAATGAACCGGTTCAACTTGCGCCGGCCTCGCTGGCTAAACGCAAACGGATGCGCGGACCGCTAGTCGGTCTTGCGGTTGCTGCATCACTGCTTGGTATTGCTATATTACTGCAGAAACCCGTGCTGAATGGTGCAGGAGAAAATCAGCCTTCTACAGTTGCCACACTTTCCAAAATTGTAACACCTCTACCGGCTCAGGATGGCCCGGCCGGGGAAAATCAGGAATATGAGCTGATTGTAGCCAATAGCAAAAACCAGAATATACGTGAACGAATCAACAGGCTGCTGGTTGAGCACAATGAATATAATCCTGCAAGTGACATGACGGGCATTTGGTCCTATTCACGTTTTGTGGGATATAACCCTAGTACCGACTCACATTAATGAAATTGACGCTGTTTTTTCTGCTGCTGGTTAACCTGGCCATGGTTTCCTGTGCCCAGGCACAGGACCAGAGCATGGACTTGTTAAAGAAAATGAATCAAGCCGTGAACAGTGTCAACTATGATGGCGTTTTTCTGTACGTTGATGAGAAGCATATCCATACTCTGCGTGTCATACACAAGATTCAGGATGGTTCTGTCCGCGAGCGTCTGTATGCTTTAAACGGTGTTCCTCGTGAGGTCATCAGGGATGCTGAAAGGGTGTGGTGTTTCATGCCTGAAATGAAAATGGGCCATGCAGGACTGCGTTCCGACAAAGCGACCGGCTTCCCGGGTTTTATGGTCAAAAATCTTGCAGCTCTGGTGAATAATTATCAAATTTCTACAGATGGCATTGACAGGATTGCAGACAGAAGCGTAACACGGTTGCAGATCCTTCCGCGCGACGGTCTCCGGTATGGCTATGACTTATGGGCTGATCAGGAGACTGGCCTATTGTTAAAATCTGCCCTGATAGACAATGCCGAAAATGTCATTGAGCAGTATATGTTTGCCCTGATAGAAATTGGTGGCGACATCCCTGAATCTGCATTGTTACCCATGACGGATAATGACGCACTTGAATGGCATAGCAACAAGCAGCCACCCGTCAACACACCTGTCAAAGATTCGCAGTGGCAGTTTTCTGCACTACCGGCGGGTTACCGGCTGGTCAATATAATTCAGCGTTCCATACCCATGGATGCTGAGCCATTTGAACATATGATTTTAAGTGATGGCCTGGCTGGAGTATCGGTATTTATCGAAAAAATGAGCAACCCTGCATCTGGAACCGGTCTTGATCAAATGGGAGCGGTGAATTCCTATACACGGGTTATCGATGATTACCTGATTACAGCTATCGGTGAAGTCCCATCTGCCACTGTTAAGGTAATTGGTGATGCCCTGGTAACAAGGCATTGAAGTGATGGATCTGGTTGAAGAACAGGGCCTTGTCGTCTCTTTACAGGATAATAATGCAAGTATTACCCCTCTGCTGCAAACAGGCTGCCAGTCCTGTGCATCCAATGGCATGTGCGGTACGGCATTGTTGAAACCCTTGTTTGGCAACAAGCCACGTCTGCTGATTGCAAAGAATTCTATCAATGCGAAGCCAGGAGATCAGGTGACTATCGGCCTGAACAGAATGGCTTTGGTATTTTCTTCGCTAATGATCTATCTGTTTCCCTTGCTTATGCTGGTTCTTGGTGCAATTACAGGCGAAGCAATTGCACACGGTGCTGGTATTGAAAACGGTGACTTTGCCGCTATATTATCTGGATTGGGAAGTGCTTTGCTGACGTTTTTAATCACCAGTCGAGTTGTAAGATCCAGCTATTTTTCGACATTGTTCCAGCCGGTGCTGCTTGATCGAAATTAAGCCTGAGCTTTCCGTTTTTTATTTTGCTTCATTTATCTATACTTTTTAGCAGTTCCGAGGATCAACACATGAAAAAATTACTAATGTTACCCTTTCTATTGCTGATGACTTCATCTATGTCAGTTATAGCTCACGCAAATTCTTTACCTGATTTTGTAGATCTGGTCGAGGAGCAGGGTAAGGCTGTCGTTAATATCAGTACTAAACAAAAGGCGAAATCATCAATATTAGGCAACGGTGAGTTGCAGATGCCTGAGATCCCGGAAGATAGCCCTTTCCATGATTTTTTTGAAAAGTTTTTTGGTCAGCTACCACAATCTCCACATGGCACAGATCCGCAACCCGACGTCAGGTCTCTGGGATCAGGTTTTATTATTTCTGCAGATGGTTATGTACTGACTTCCGCTCATGTGGTCGAGAATGCTGATGAAATTATTGTCCGCATGACAGACAGGCGGGAAATGCTGGCAAAAGTAATCGGTAGTGATAAACGGAGTGACGTTACTTTATTAAAAGTCGACGCTAAAGATCTACCGTACTTGAAGATAGGCAAGCCTGATGAACTGAAAGTTGGGGAATGGGTGCTGGCAATCGGTTCACCCTTTGGTTTTGAGAATACCGCCACAGCGGGAATTGTCTCTGCCAAGGGCCGCAGCCTGCCAAACGAAAATTATATCCCCTTTATTCAATCAGATGTGGCCATAAACCCGGGCAACTCGGGTGGCCCATTATTCAACATGGATGGTGAGGTTGTTGGGATCAATGCCCAGATATACAGCCGCTCAGGTGGTTACATGGGGCTGGCATTTTCTGTTCCTATCGATCTGGTGATGCAGGTTGCCGATCAGCTGCGTAATGGTGGGAAAGTTAGACGCGGCTGGCTTGGCGTTACCATTCAGGATGTTAATCGTGAACTGGCTGAAGCACTTGATATGGACAAGCCCTTTGGTGCCCTGGTTTCATCTATACTGCCGGATAGTCCGGCATCAAAATCAGAGCTGCAGGTACAGGATGTAATCGTTGAATATAATGGTAAACCCGTCAGGCGTTCTTCTGACCTGCCATTTTTTGTCGGACGCACAAAAGTAGGGACAACTGCTGATATAAAAGTTATGCGTGGGGGAAAATCGCGGCAGGTAAAAGTAACGATTGGTCAGCTGCCGGATTCAGACACAGCTGCTTTGGGATTGAAAAGCCCTGATTTGAAAAACGACACATCAGGCTTGCTCGGTATGAATGTTCGGGATTTATCCAAAGAGGAGAAGAAGCAGCTGGATCTGGGTTATGGTGTGCTTGTTATACAACTTAAAGCAAACTCAGCAGCGGCAAAGGCCGGCATCAAAAAAGGTGATGTAGTGCTACTACTGAACAAGAAAAAGGTCATAAATGGCAGTTCATACAAGTCTATTGCTGAATCACTGGAGAAAGGGGTGCCTGCAGCGGTTCTGGTGAGGCGCGGCAAAGGGTCTCAATTTCTTGTGCTAAAGCCATAATAAAACTCCACCGAGAGGAATCACTTTCCTCTCGGTGCCTTCAATAGCGTATAATTTCCATTTTTTATTTATGGGGACCTGCCGCGTGCATGAGTCTGCGACAGACCACATCAGAAACTTCTCGATAATCGCTCATATCGATCACGGTAAATCTACCCTGGCCGATCGATTCATTCAGCTATGCGGTGGCTTAACAGAACGTGAGATGAATGATCAGGTGCTGGATTCGATGGATATCGAGCGTGAGCGAGGTATTACCATCAAGGCACAGAGTGTTCGTCTCGATTACCATGCTGATGATGGTCAGACATACCAGTTAAATCTTATTGATACACCCGGTCACGTTGACTTTTCTTATGAAGTGTCACGTTCTCTGACGGCCTGTGAAGGGGCTCTGCTGATTGTTGATGCAGCACAGGGTGTGGAAGCCCAGACTGTTGCAAACTGCTATACAGCTGTCGATATCGGTCTTGAAGTGGTACCTGTGCTGAATAAGATTGATTTGCCTGCTGCTGAGCCTGACCGGGTACGAGCTGAAATTGAGGATGTTATCGGTATCGATGCCTCGGCGGCAGTCGAAACCAGTGCCAAGAGCGGTTTAGGTGTAAAAGAAGTGCTGGAAGCCATTGTTCGCGATCTTCCATCCCCGACAGGGAACCCGGATGCACCGTTAAAAGCCCTGATAATCGACTCCTGGTTTGATAATTACCTTGGCACTGTCTCTCTGATCCGAATTGTTGATGGCGAACTTAAGAAAAAAGACCGGGTTCGGCTGATGGCGACCGGAAGTGAATACATTGTCGATACTGTCGGTGTCTTTACTCCAAAACGCACCGAGACAGACATCTTGCGTTGTGGTGAAGTTGGTTTCATGGTTGCTGGCATCAAGGATATCCGCAGTGCGCGGGTCGGCGACACTGTAACGCTACGTGATCGCCCGACTGATAAAGCACTGGCTGGCTTCAAAGAATCTCAGCCTCGCGTGTTTTCAGGTTTATACCCAGTAAGTTCAGGTGATTATCATGGCTTTCGTGATGCGCTGGAGAAGCTTAGCCTGAATGATGCCTCACTCTATTTCGAGCCGGAAAATTCTGATGCATTGGGACATGGTTTCCGCTGCGGTTTTCTTGGCATGCTGCATATGGAAATTATTCAGGAGCGACTGGAAAGAGAGTATGATCTCGATCTCATTACGACTGCGCCGACAGTTATTTACGAAGTCCTGACTAAAAAGCAGGAAATAGTCCATGTTGATAATCCCGCACGCTTACCGGATATTTCGTTGATTGAGGAAATCAGAGAGCCCGTCATCGTTGCTCACTTATTGATGCCGCAGGAATATGTTGGCAGTGTGATGAAACTTTGTAATGATAAACGTGGTGTGCAAAAGGATATGCAGTATCTTGGTCGTCAGGTTATGTTGACCTATGAACTGCCCATGAGTGAAGTGGTGCTGGATTTCTTTGACCGTTTGAAGTCAGTTAGCCGCGGTTATGCTTCGATGGATTATGAGTTTCTGGAATTCAGAGCGGCCGATGTCGTCAGGGTTGATGTCTTAATCAACGGAGAAAGGGTAGGGCCGCTTTCTGTCATCGTACACAAAAGCAATGCTCCGTATCGCGGTCGTGAACTAATAAAAGCGATGCGTGAGATTATTCCCAGGCAGATGTTTGACATCGCCATACAGGCTGCAATTGGCGGTAAGATTATCGCTAGAGAAACTGTCAAGGCCCTAAGGAAGAATGTAACGGCAAAATGTTATGGTGGTGATATAACCCGGAAACGCAAGTTACTGGAAAAACAGAAAGCAGGTAAAAAACGAATGAAACAGATCGGCTCAGTGGAAATCCCTCAGGAAGCCTTTCTTGCAGTATTAAAGGTCTCGGAGGACTAGTGCTCCGTCAAGGAAGTATTGATGGGTGCAGCGTTCCTGTGGTGTTTTGCAGCAAGACGCAGTGTGCGGGCAATGGCAATGTCCTTTGTCAAGTACTGCAACGCCGCTGCGGGACACCACAGGAACGCCCGAAGGGTTGGTTTGTCAGCCTCATGGCTGCGTTCTGCCTCTTGCAAAGGACTATGGCCATTCGCTTCGAGGCGGGTCTTGCCCTGAACACTGACAAACCAACTGAACCCACCAATACTTCCTTGAGGGAGCACTAAACATGGATTTTTCATTAATACTCTTAATCGCGCTATTGGCTACAGGTGCCATCTGGTTACTTGATGCAGTCTTCTTTTCCGGCAAAAGAGCTGGCAGGAACCAGCAGGCAGGAGAACTCACCAGAGATCCTTTACTTGTTGAATACGCCAAGGCGTTTTTTCCGGTTATCCTGATCGTTTTCGTTTTGCGTTCATTTATAGCCGAGCCATTCAGAATTCCGTCCGGTTCAATGCTGCCTACATTAAATGTTGGTGATTTTATTCTGGTGAATAAGTTCAGCTATGGCATCAGGTTACCGGTACTTAACGAAAAAGTTGTCTCTGTATCTGATCCCGATAGAGGGGATATTATGGTGTTTCGTTTCCCTCATGATCCCAAAATGCATTTCGTTAAAAGAGTGATCGGGCTGCCCGGGGATAAAATTGAATACAAGGCTGAAAAACTTTATATCAATGGTGAACTGATGCCGCAACAGGCAGATGGAAATTACGAGTTCAGGAATGGCGTCAGTCGAAAGCTATCGCTGAATAAGTTAAAGGAGGATCTGGTAAATGTGAAGCATGATATACTGATTGATCCCCGCCGAGGCAGTTCTCAAATAATGAAGTTTGATGTCCCGCAAGGTCAGTATTTTGTTATGGGCGACAATCGGAACTATAGTAATGACAGTCGCTACTGGGGCTTCGTGCCGGACAAAAATGTGGTCGGCAAGGCATTTTTCATCTGGTTCTCATGGGACTGGTCTAATGGCGGTGGCGTTAACTGGTCCAGAATTGGTACTATGCTGAACGCGAATAAAAAATAACTGATCAACTTTTGCCTGAAGGAGAAGCAGATGGAAAATATTAAACGTAGCAGCAATCAGAAAGGGGCATCAATGTGGGGCCTGCTCGGCGGGGCAGCTCTGTTTGTTCTTTTTGCTCTGGTTACAATGAAACTGGTCCCTGCATATCTCGATAACAACAAGGTTGCACATGCGCTTGAATCCCTTGCGGAACAACCGGGTGTTGGAAGCTGGACCCGTCGTCAGATGTTGCAAAAAATAAGTGACACTCTTTATATCGATATGGCAGCAGATTTGCTTGACCTGAATGAGGCACTGCAAATTACAAAAATAAAAAATATCAAGGTGATAAGTGTCGATTACGAGCGGGTAATCCCCATGGCATACAATATCAGCGCATTGCTGGATTTCGAGAATAGTGTCGAAGTCTCGCTTAAATGATGAAAATATACAGAGACTTCAGAAGTCACTGGGCTATGATTTTAATTCCAGGCCAGAACTGTTAATACGTGCATTAACCCATAGAAGTCACGGCTCGGATAACTATGAAAGACTGGAATTCCTTGGTGACAGCCTGCTCGGGTTTATCATTGCAGATATTATTTGCGAAAGGTTTCCAGCGGCAGATGAAGGACAATTGACCCGACTGCGTGCAAGCCTCGTCAGGCAGGGAACACTGGCAGAACTGGGCAGAGAATTAGATCTTGGCAGGTATCTTATTCTGGGTCCCGGCGCACTTAAAAGCGGTGACCAGGCACGAGACTCCATTCTTTCTGACGTCATAGAGGCGATTATCGGTGCCATCTACTATGATGGAGGGATTCAGCCATGCCGGCTATTTATCAATAGAATGTTTGCCGACAGGCTTGCATTATGTGAACCCGATAATATCTTAAAAGACCCGAAAACCCGCTTGCAGGAACATTTACAGCAAAGATCACAGGCACTCCCGGAATATACAGTTCTTGATGTAAGTGGTCCTCCACACAAGCAGTCATTCAAAGTGCAATGTCTGATAGCTGAGGGCAGGCGGGTGTTCCATGGGCAGGGCGCCAGCCGTCGCAAGGCAGAACAGGATTCTGCTGAAAAGGCTCTGCAGGCTATGTCAGGATATTCAGGACGATGACAAAAGGTTTCCGTGCAGGTTTCATTGCCATACTGGGTCGGCCAAATGTCGGCAAGTCGACGTTATTGAACCGCATCATAGGCAAGAAAATCAGTATTACATCTTCTAAGCCACAGACTACCCGACACCGTTTACTGGGTATCAGTACAACAGAAGAATACCAGATGATTTTTGTTGATACGCCAGGCGTGCATCTTGGCAGTAAACGCTATATCAACCAGATCATGAATAAGACTGCTGCGAATGCCCTGATGGGTGTTGATGTTACGCTGCTGATGATTACATCGGAAGGCTGGAAGGAAGAGGATCGCTATGCCTTGAAGCTTGCGCAGCAGGAAAATGCTACCCTTATTTTGTTGATTAACAAAATTGATAAATTAAAAAATAAGAACCAGCTGCTGCCGTTAATTGAATTTTCTTCACAGCTGCATGATTTCAAGGCAATTGTTCCCCTCTCGGCCAGCGATGGAAGCAATGTTCAGTCATTATTGAATGTTTTACCTGAGTATCTTCCAGAAAGCCCTCTGTTGTTTCCTGAAGGGCAGACGACAGATAAAGGTGCCCGATTTATTATTTCAGAAACGATAAGAGAGAAACTTTTTCGCCAGCTGCACAATGAAATTCCTTATGCCCTAGCCGTAGAAATCCAGCAATTGGAGATGGCAGACGAACTGATACGGGCGGATGCCATAATCTGGGTAGAGAAAGACAGTCAGAAAGGCATAATCATTGGCAAGAAAGGTGAGAAGTTGCGTACCGTCGGTACGCATGCCAGAGAGGAGCTGGAGTCATATTTTAATCGAAAAGTTTTTCTTCAGCTCTGGGTGAAAGTGAGAGAGAATTGGTCTGATGATGCAGTAATGTTGCGCTCGATTGGATATATCGAGGAAGAATGAGGGTACAGTCCCAGCCGGCTTTTCTGTTGCATGCCCGACCCTTTCGTGAGACCAGCCTGATTATTGAAGTTTTTACCCGGCAATACGGCCGGGCAGGTTTACTTGCCCGTGGCGTTAGAAACCCAAAGTCCCGTAAACGTGCCCTGGTTATGCCTTTTCAGTCGCTACTACTTGGCTGGAGTGGTAAAGGGGAATTGCCCCTGCTTACCGGGATTGAAGCCTCAGGTTGCGCCAGGGAGCTGACATCTGAACAAAGATACGCGGCTTTTTACCTGAATGAATTATTGCTGAAATTATTGCATCGGCATGATGCACATGAAAACCTGTTCGATTTTTATAGCAAGAGTCTTGATGAAATTTACCAGGGTGTTCCGATACAACATGCGCTAAGACGTTTTGAAAAAGAATTACTGAGCCAGAGTGGTTATGGATTGATTCTGCACCACGAAGCGGGATCATCCCGACCGGTT
This sequence comes from Pseudomonadota bacterium, assembly GCA_034659075.1. Taxonomy (GTDB): domain Bacteria; phylum Pseudomonadota; class Gammaproteobacteria; order BMS3Bbin11; family BMS3Bbin11; genus BMS3Bbin11. The sequence continues at coordinate 3,420 of JAYEGM010000005.1, read as the reverse complement.
GTCGCCGAAGCCCGGTATCAGTATGTTCCTGAGCAAGGGCCGCGCCCTCTCTCACAAAGCGTGCAGGAGTACCATCCTGAAGTGCAGAGCATATTCATTAAGGGGAAAAGTTTACTGGATTTTTACCATAATGATTTTAATGACAAAGACAGTTTGAAAGAGTGTCGCCAGCTAACTCGCTATCTGCTGGACAGGCAGCTGTCGGGTAAACCGCTGCATAGCCGGCGGGTATTTCATCAGGTATTATCGGGTTTAGGCTAAAAGTTTCAAGTTTCAAGTTTAAAACCGTAAACCGTAAACCGTAAACCGTAAACCGTAAACCGTAAAACCTATGACTTCCCTGAAACTCGGTGTAAATATCGATCATGTCGCCTCTATCCGCCAGGCTAGAGGAACCATCTACCCTGATCCTGTACAGGCGGCTTTTATTGCAGAGCAGGCGGGAGCGGATATCATTACTTTGCATCTTCGTGAAGATCGCAGGCATATTCAGGACAGGGATGTAGCACTCATGCGACAGACCATCCAGACGCGGATGAATCTGGAGATGGCCGTGACCGATGAGATGATTGAGATCGCTATCAGCACGCAGCCGGAAGAGGTTTGTCTGGTGCCGGAAAAGCGTGAAGAGCTGACGACTGAAGGTGGCCTGGATGTGGCAGGCAATCTGTCCAGAATAAGCTCAGGGGTAGATCGCCTGCATAATGCTGGTATCCTGGTTTCATTATTTATTGATCCTGACCCAGCTCAGCTGGATGCCTCCATTAATGCCGGCGTCAGGGTGGTGGAATTACATACCGGGCATTTTGCAGATGCCGGGACGGGTGAAGAGGCCAACAGCGAATTCCAATTGATAGCGGAAGCCGTCGCTTACGGAAAAAGCAGGGGGCTTAAAGTCAATGCAGGCCATGGCCTGCATTATCATAATGTGCAACAGATAGCGGCAATCAAGGGGATATCAGATCTAAATATTGGCCATGCCATCATTGCCCGCTCAGTTTTTGCTGGCCTGGCAGAGGCTGTGCGTGAGATGAGGTCCCTGATGGACAGAGCCAAGTAGAGCCTTATAATAAGTATAATGCTTTATTTCTTTGCCGGTGGAGGCTGAAAGCCAGCTGGCATTTGTCCCTCTTCGCCTTCACCAAACAGAAAGCCTTTCATATGCAGTTCTACAACCTCAAAGGTCTGAGGGTCAGCTGTACTGAGACGCATTTCATTCATAATAATTGTCAGGCGATCCAGCCACTGACGCCAGCCTTCGGCTGAAATATTTTCATAGATTCGGATGCCGAGCTCGCCCGGATGAGGAACCTGCTCGAGTCCAGGTGCTTCTTTCTTCAGTACCAGACAGTTAACCATTCTAGTCATGTCGTCTAACCTGTAATGCTGTTGATTGATCTGTGAATTGTACCGGAAATGAAGCAGTTTTGCCCTAAACCTGCTTGAGATTATAGATGAATCAGTAGTTTATTATTGATAGCGGCCGTGTTTGCAAGGTCTACCACGTCGATTTGTCAGAGTTCAGGTGTTTGTCAGCACTCTGTTGTCTATGAAATAAAATAAAAATATATCAATCCTTGCAGATATTGAAGGTGAAATTCTAATTCATCGGCTCCATATGTCTGTTAATATTATAATTTAAACGATATTACACAGGAGTATCATGATGGGTGAAGCCGCTTTTCAGACTGAAATTAGCAGTGAAATGATGTCAGTCACAGACATTGCACTTGAAAAAATGAGCGAACTACTTGAGCAAGTGGAAGAAGATGTTGCGGGCATTCGTGTATTCGTCCACGGAGGAGGTTGCAGTGGTCTTTCCTACGGCATGACCTATGCCGAGGAAAAGCTTGAAACCGACAGCCAGCTTGGCAACGATGATTGCTCTATATTAGTTGACCCGGTAGCTCTGGGTTACCTACAGGGCTGTGAAATTGATTATCGTGAAGGCCCTACAGGCGCCAGTTTTATTTTTAACAACGTATTCAAGTCTGTGGGCGGCTCGGGTGCCTGTGGTGGTGGCGGTGGTGGTTGTGGTGCCGGCGGTTGTGGCGGCTAATTCAGATCACGCTATAAACCCAGGATACTTTTTTGAAAGGCGGTGAAGCGACGCATACTTCTCGTTTCACCTCCTGAAAGTTATCGTATTCAGCCTTATGTCAGGGCTGCGCTTTCACTTGACCTGGAAATTAATCTTGCTTCCCAGGGCGAGTGGGCAATTTCTTCTCCGCATTCTGCGGGTATCGGTGTTCCTCTTGAAGACCACAGGTCTGCACTCGCCATCCTGCTAGAGCTGTTCGAACATGGACAGTACGATGCGGTTATTGGAACCGATGACAGTACACTGGAACTCGCCGCCAGGCTTGCTGAAAAAACTGGTCTGTTGCAGAACCTGCCTGCAGCTGTACGGCTAGCCAGACGCAAAGATTTGTCGCGGCTTTGCCTGCAGCAGGCGGGGATACAGGTGCCTGATTTTTCTATCCAGGAGGTCAGCGAGCATCAACTAACTAGTGAGCCGAAATTTGGTTTTCCCTGTGTCATTAAGCCGCTGGCATTATCAGGAAGCAGGGGGGTGATACGTGCTGATACGTACGAGGAACTTAATCATGGATTACAGCGAAGTCTTAAGATCATTTCAGAAGAGACTGATTTATATGAGAAAACTCACCTACTCCTGGAGCAGTATATTCCTGGCAGAGAATTTGCCATCGAGGGTATGCTGTCTGATGGACAGCTCAATATTCTGGCCATCTTTGATAAACCTGATCCTATGGAAGGCCCCTATTTTGAAGAGACCTACTACATTTCTCCGGCAAGAATTTCGATTTGCGAAAGACGACTTTTAGTCGATACGGTACAGGATGCCTGTCAGGCCTTTGGCCTGATAACCGGGCCAATCCATGCTGAATGCCGTATTAATCCACAGGGTGCATGGTTGATTGAACTGGCCGCGAGAACGATAGGCGGGCTTTGTAGCCGTTTGCTGAGTTTTGGAACCGGATATTCGCTTGAACAACTGGTGCTTGCCAATGCTATCGGTCTGGATTTACCAATAGAGCTTAATGAAGGAGCCGCTGGTGTTCTTATGCTGCCGACAAAACAGGCAGGCATCCTGCGTCGGGTTGAGGGTGTAATGAAGGCGGAAAAGGTGAAATACATTGATGGTGTTGAGATTAGCTTACGCGAAGGGTACCACGTTACACCGTTACCGGAAGGGGCGAGTTATCTGGGCTTTATTTTTTCCTCAGCGCCAGATTCTGACAAAGTCGAACAGGCATTACGAGACGCTCATGCCGTGCTGAACCCTGTAGTCGCGCCTTTCTGGCCAGTTACTGCAGGCAAAAAAGAGGCCAGCGCCTGAGCAGCTGGCCGAATTATAATGCTTTTATCCTGGTCGTTAAGGTAATTTAACGATTGCAT
>JAYEGM010000004.1:0-6310 GCA_034659075.1 Pseudomonadota bacterium | reverse complement strand
GGCTGACATCCAGAATGCCGGTTGATTCCCATGTGCCTGTTTCCCCCGTTTTCCTGTCAACAGCATCTGTCGGCAGAATCACTTTTCGGTTGATAATGGCGATACGCCTGGCGATAAGTGTAGTCGGATCCAGTTGCCAGATAGAAGCCTCGGTTCCGTTTGACGAAAAATCATTAAGTTGGGTGGCGCGGTCTTCCTGTATATAGATCATTCCATCATCTGCCCATGTCAGGTTGTCTGGACTGCGAATGCCTCTATCCCGGTTATTTTCGTCATCAGCATCATAGACTATGCGGATGTCTGCTTTAACAGAACGTGCTTCATCGGTTTTATTTTCATGAATATCCATCTCACATCTAAAATCGCCGATCTCTGCGTTAAGAATCTTCGCAATAGCTAGCTATTACGTGCGATCCTTGCCTTGATATGAACAATTCTTGATGTAATCTGATCTATCCATAATAAACAGAGGTGCCCTTAAGTCTTGAAACTTGAAACTTAAAACTTAAAACCCGTCTATTCTTCCAATTTAATCAACAGTCGTCCATCTTCAACATGTATATTTTCCACCCCATCTGAAAAGGTCTTCCAGAACCCCTGGTCGACACTAAACTCCCTGACCAGATCTATATTTTTCATGCCACCAAGCCAGGCGTTCGGAACCGGGATGCCCATAACACTGACACCTTTCAGTATGACAACAGGTTTATTGTTCTGGTAAGCGACTTCCAGCCCACCGGTAAAACGGAGAGTTTTTCCTCCCAGCATCGGAAAATCAGGGTCCACAGGTACCAGAAGCTTGGCGCTCATCAGGTTATCTGAAAGGTCAATAGCCAGCTTTTTAGCCAGATCAGTATTTTTTGCCAGCAGTGCATTCAGCTCCCGCTCGGTGAGGCTTACTTCACGTACTGCACCAATTTCACTATAGGCTTCCGGTGTCAGCTTGCCACTCGAATCGAATTCCGTAGCGTGGTCAGCGGATTGCTGATCTGTTTCCAGGGAGAATCCAAGCTGCTTGAGCTTTTTTTTGAGTACCAGCTCTTCCTGCTGCTTCAACACTACAGGTTTGAAATCTTTAGCGAAGACGTAAGTCCGTACTGCCCAATAGGTTGCACCTGCTGTGAGCAGAATGGTTGCAAGAATAATCCACAGCACATGTGACAGGCGAAGTCCCTGCTTTTTTTCTTGAGTCGTTGCCTGGTCTGTGTTTGTTGTCATGATTCGATCCGACCGTTGTTTGGGGTGTGCTTTCATTCTACACAAAAATTGCTTAGTGATTGTGCACTGCCAGAATATCCGGGCAGGCTGGTAATATCTATAGCTTCATCCTGACTTTTAGTTGATACCAGGCTAACCCAGTTGGCAATATCACCAAGCACCTGCTGTGCCTGCAAATCTCTGTTTAGCATATGATAACCATTATCATAAAGGATAGTGTTTTTAAGTATTTCCTCAGGTAGTGATTTTAGCCACTTGCAGGTGGGTTTCCTGGGTACAATTTGATCATGTTTTCCGTAAAGTATCAGTGATTTTTTTGTTAATCCTGTGGGGGCTACTGCAGCCAGATCCATAAGATTTGTCACACCATATAACACATCTACCCGTGTAGCCTTGATCACCAGCGGGTCACGTCCCAGAGCCCGCAGCATCTCTATATTATCGGATGGCATTAAATCCAGTCCTTCACCTGTTAAGGCCTTGTCCGGAACAGTATGAACTGCCAGCCATAGCAATGCACGCTGATACCATGGCATGGTTTTACGGGACCAGATGGCCGGTGCTATCAGGATGGATCCTTCTATCCCGTTATCATTTTTGTTTGTGGATGCATCGAATGATGCAAGTGCTACTGCACCACCCATGCTTTCACCAAGCAGGAACAGGGGCTTTTCCGGGTATTTCTCATGCAAAAGGCGAACAATTTGCTGATTGTCTTTTATCATGCGCTGGCTGCCATGCCAGGTGCCATGTCCCTTTGTTGCCCCGAAGCCTCTCTGGTCATAACTGAAAAATAAAATATTCTGCGCGGCAAGATATTTACCCGTTGATTCAAAGCCATAGCTATAATCATTCAGACCGTGAATGGCAAGAATGATCGCCTTACTTTTTAAAGGGTCCCCCCAGTGTCGTACAGGAAGAGTGTAGGCATCATCCATTACAACCCTGTCATCATAGAGCTTAGGAGATAGCTGCGCTGTACCGGCCGGGAATACATAAGGCCGGGCACAGCCGCTGCTGAGACCTGCAAAGAGAATCAATAGAGTTAATATGTGAATGGCTGGATGGGGCACTTAAGTATATTTATGCATTTAAATTGGTGCAAGGATAGCAGGAGGCTTGCATTTTTAGGAAGCAATCTGGCAACATGGAAGCCGGAAGATATAATAAAATACGATAGTTTTTGCTATCTCAAGAGGATGCCGTTGGTGGATAAGCCTATTACTTTGAATGTGGACATTGATCCTGCTTTACGTAAGGATCTAATAAAAATGGCCGCTTATAAAGAGATTTCTCTTACTAGCTATATACTCGAAGCAATCAAGCTGCAGCTTAATCTCGATAAGGGTCATCAGTTTGCTGAGAATAATGTCGCTCAGGCGAGTGTTTCACCTGAGGAAGCGGCAAAAATACTCAAGGAATTTGTTGAGGCTTCGTCTAATTCAGAATGATTAATAGATAACGTTCAGTTCAAGCTTGTTATTGTAATGATTAGCTTTTGTTTCCGTGTAGTATTGTGCCTCTGTTTCAATATCAATTTTGTATTTACCCGGGGTGATTCCTTCTAGCAGAAGTATGTCTTCCTGTACCTCTACATCACCAAAATAATCATAATCGTATTCCTGCACACTTCCGGATTGCTGGTCTGTGACAGTAAGCCGGTAGCGGATGAAGGTAGTAAAATCGTAGTCATCGGGGATTTGTTGGGGTCTTGCTGCATCGATACCCGACAAAATTTCACTGCCTGCTACAATTTTCCAGCTTACTACCAGGTTTCCCTCTTCAATAGCCCCCTTGAAGTACTCGATCTTAATTGAGTTCTTATCTACGGGGGAACTATCCCTGTAGTCAATTTTTCCAACATCAACAAGTTCATTCAGTTCCTGGTCTAGAAGGGAGATGATCGAATCTTGCGTAACTATATTCCGTACATTGATAAGAACCTGCCTGACTTCATCATTGCTGTAGCGTGAACGCAGTGTATCGATATAGCCGGGTATATCTCCGGCCTGTATATTCCCATTAAGCAAAGGCTGCACCAGCTCATCAAGGCTCTTATCACCTGATTGATAGTTTCCTAATCGTTCAAGCAGCATCAGCTGGCCCGGATCCGTGATTTCAAAATGACCACCCAGCCAGTCAAAATACAGTTCCTGATTCAGATGCATCAGACGTTGGTTCCGGTAGTCGCCAAACCAGATACCCGTGCCATCAAAGGCAATACCACTTTGCTGGTCAATTGTAAGCTTGTATTGATGGGCGATGGATGGGCTTTTGCTAGTGGAATTAAAGATATTGTAGAGGGTGATAGTATCGTCAAATACGTCCCCCCACCAAAGGTACTTTCCGTCCCATACCATGCCCTGACAGCCGGCACCCGCACCGTCATACTCTGCGGATATTTTTAGATTCTCGTCGAATTTATATAGTATAGAACGGCCTGTCTGATCAGCTGTATGCAGGCGTGTACCTGCCCAGTAATTGATTCCATCCCATGCAAGGCATTGGGCATACTCAGGAGCTGCAGATAACACCCGGGTGATCTGAAATGTCACAGGATCGAGTTCTATAAATACTTTTTTATGCTCAGACTGAAACCAGCTTCCACTGGTCAGGGCCACGTATGAGGTCCCATTCCAGGTAATGCCCTGCAGGCTGATTTGCTGCTGATAGTCTTTTTCGACAACGGCGATGGCTGCCTTACGGTACTGGCCATTATCCAGCGGGGTGATGCGTACAATGCCCCAGGGTGAGACACGGTTGGAAAATATCAATTGCTGTCCGTTCCATGTCATGCCATCGGGTTTGGCATCAACCTTAATGAAATCGGGGAAATCCGGTGAGCTGCCATGGACAAGAAACAGGCGGTTAGCATAATAGTTACTGGCAAGCCAGCCTACGCCAAAGGCTATAGCGGTAAAAACCAGAACAAGCGTGATTAACCCAGCCAGGCCAATGCCGGATTGAAATGATTTGCTCTTCATTTTGATAAAGAATTGACTGTACGCTGCTCAAGATAAGTATAGAAAGGGTTATATCTCAGGCGCAGCATATCACTGGCGGGAACACTCACAATTCTCCGTTCGCCGCGGGAGGCCATGAGGCCGATATGCAAGCCATATTTATTGCCAGGCTTGCTGCCGTAAAGTGAATCACTTTCGGGAAAGGGAAGGGCAACATGCGACAATGAATAGACATGCGATGGCCATGACAAATCAAGAATTCTGGTACTTCTGGTGTTATTGCGTTCTTTGTTTAATTCGTGAATCTTATGGCCATCAGGCGATTCATTTGTTAACAGCGAAACCCTGAAATTCAGGCCAGGGGTATTCATCAGTTTATCCAGCCCAGTTTTCGGGTCCTGTTGCAGAAAAGGGATGACATTGTTGTTTCGATTCAGGTCAAACAGGACAAGCTCATTTCCATTATTTCCAAGCTTGTTTAGCAGGGAGTCAACTACAGCAGAAACAGATACCGTCGCATCGACAGCAGACAAAAAAGAAAGGGTTGGCGGAAAATCTGATAATTTATTTTGTTCTCCCAGGCGGCTGAGCTTTTCACCGATAGCAATAGTCAGCCGGTACATCAGATCACCGGCATTGACTGCAAATGACGTATATTTATAGGGATCATATTCCGGCCCAATCGAGTTCCAGGCGAGTTTCTCAAGGCCGGGTATAGCGGATAAACGAGACTGCCAGATAGCCAGGGCGGCAGAAGAAGATACGCCGATGGCAGGGGAGATTAGCACCAGTGACTTTGCACGGGGCAGGGAGGTATCCTGTAGTGCGTCCAGTGAATAATTGACTGCCTGCGCAGCACCCATAGAGTAGCCAATGATATGAAATTCAGGTGATTTCCCGATTTGTTTGCCAAGGTGAACAGCTGCAAGTTTTACTGCCGCCGCCATATCCTGCCAGTTAGCATGTACCAGACCTGAAGGAACAGTTCCATGGCCAGGCATTCTCAGGCCGAGTACATAGTAGCCCTGATTATGGAATGTTTCCGCAAGATTACGCAGGCTGTAGGGAGAATCAGACAGCCCGTGCAGCAGCAGTACACCGGCTTTGGGGTTGTCCCGCTTCAGCTCGAAGCTTCTGTTCCAGTTGCTGGCATAGGCTGTCGGGTCAGCCAGACTGCCTGAGTCATAGCGAATTAACTGATATTGCTGTCGAGTGGACTTTTTTCGATAAATTTTTTCCTGCAGTTCATCAAAAAGCCTGTTTTCCAGTGATAGATAATCACGAAATGTAGCGACTTCAGATAACATCTTTGTGGTGAATTCCTGCTCCAGGCGAATAGTGTGCCAGGGAAATAGCTCGGCACGATTCTGCATTATATAGATATAGAAAATAATGGCGCCAAGCACACTGCCCAGGATTGTATACGCCGCGACGGATAGGATTTTTCTTGTCATTGTTGGTTTATTATTACTTTTGGATTGGCTAGGAGAATGATTTAAAACAGTGATCAGTTCAATTTTCAGAATAATGAAACAGTTTGTCCTGCCTATTAAGCATATTTCTTATTAATTGGATAAAAAAAGATGAGCGGTTGAGTACAACCGATGAAGTGTGCTACTTTTGCTGTTAACGTAACTAGACTTAAGTTGAGCAAGGGTGCTTATCGATAATTTATTGTGTGGGCTATGTCCAGCCTATATCACTGCCTGTGATTTGAGCACAGGCAGTAAACGGATTATTAAGGAAAAAGAAATAAATGTTTCGACGCAAGGATAATGAAGCTAGCAGTATAAGCATGTTCGTCGAAAAAAAGACCAGGATGTTTAAGTCAAAGGTTGATTTTGCCCTGCGTGGCGACCACAAGCATTACTTTAGCAAAAGAGAATCCTTCGATCCTGCTGCAAACCCTGCTTGTAAGGTTTGTGGCCTGCTGCTCTCTGATTACAAAATACAGAAAAAATTTGAGGCGCTGCATAAAGAAATTGATGAAAAGAAGAATAAGTAGAGCCTACTCAGTAAGTCACGCCACCACGATCTGATAAACATAACGGTGCCGTCGCAGGGTAATGTTTTGCGAAGGAAGTAAACTTCCCCTTCACAGCTGGAATAAATTGTAACAAAAACCCTGT
>JAYEGM010000003.1:0-6332 GCA_034659075.1 Pseudomonadota bacterium | reverse complement strand
TGTTGATGCTTAAGAACTTTAACTTTCCAGTCCACATGTTGACATAGATCAAAGTTAGTTCTGTATTCAAATGTTATTAATATAAGTGGAGAAAATCTCGAAAAGGGAGGAAAGAAATGAAACAAACAATACTCATCCCGATAGATGGCACTGAATCTTCCAGTGAAACCCTGCTCTATGTTCGGTCAATAGCATCTCAGTCTGAGAGCCGGATCGTTCTGGTGCATGTCACGCCAAATGTTGACTCAGCAAATGCATCTATAGAAATTCACCCCAATGTAAATGAGATACACAATGAACTAAAGCAGGACGGCTGGATTGTCGAACGCGAAACACGCATCGGCGACCCGGTACGCGAGATTATAAAAATGGCAATTTTATTGCCTGCTACCCTGCTACTGATGTCAACACATGGGCGATCTGGAATAGAACGTATCCGTCAGGACAGTGTCACCGAACAGGTTTTGAGGCAATCTCCCTGCCCGGTATTCATCTTGCATAGTTCCCGGCCTGAACCGGCAGACCAGCGCACGGAACATTTATTCAAACGTATTCTGGTACCTCTTGATGGTACAGATGCATCGTCAGCAATACTCAGCTGTGTTGAACAATTTGCTTTAATACATGATTCCGAAATCGTAATGTTTCATGATGAAATAGAAAAAGCAGAATCTGAAGAAGAAAAAGCAGCGATCAGGGCAAAACTACAGGATCAGAGTGTTGCCCTTGCAAATAAAGGCCTAAAAGTCTCGCTTGATATGACTACGTATAAAAGACCCATCCGTGAAATCCTGGAAAGAATTGATGACATGGGTATAGACCTTGTTTCCATGGCAACACATGGTGATGGCGGCAAACAACGCGCTATGAATGAATCTGTAACAGCTGAAGTTATCAGGCATTCCAACTGCCCTTTACTGGTATGGTCAGCAGAACCTCAATGCCCAGCAGTTTAAGCCTGAACTGAATCGCTGCTTCGTTTGTTTGTAGGGAGCACCTCTATTAATCCTGGATACATCAGCTTGTGATTCAACCTGATTATTCATGAATAATCAGAGATGCCCATGTCTCAATCAGTTTTTGCCATTCTTGTCTGACACACTATTTTTGTGCATTCAGGATGCTACGGAAAAACAGGAATAGTGGGTTCGGTGCCCTCGATATTCACGTCAGAATGATGCTGTTTTACCAGCGACTCAATCTCATCGACTCGATCCTTCGGAACATCGACTAACATTAACAGCTCACCCTCTTTGATGGCATCCTCAAACTGCTTGTGGCGACTATTGGGTGCGCTTACGCCGATCATTGTAGACATCAATGCGCCAAATCCGGTGCCTGCTAATGCAATCCCCAGTAAAGCACCACCACCCAGCACCAGCCCAGCTGGAGGGAAGCTTACAGCGACTACACCTGCAAGAAGACCGGTAGCCCCACCAACCGTAATGCCACGTTCCAGGGCCGTCACAACGTCACTCTTCTGCGCCAGAGTAGCTTCCGGCAGATCCATCATTTCGGTGCCCTCTTTTGCAATTACATGGATATGATTCACATCAATGCGGGCAAGCAGCAGGTCATCAACCACCTTACGCGCCACCTCAACATCAGGTAGCAAAAAATAGATTCTTCTCATGATATAACTCCTCTTCCTGTTTTGTAGTATTAGATACGCTACTTATTCTTTAATGTCTATATTTATACTATAAATTTCATTAAATTTCATTGCTCTAAATCAATTTGGCGTGCCCCTTGAGGCAGTGCAAATAACTACGCGCTGGATAACAACAAATGCAGATACAGCAAAGATAACTGTATATCGGCAGCAGTTTCAGCTGCTCCTGATAGCCGTGTCTTTTATGCTGACATAATATGATCACGAACTATTTCAATGACACGTTCACCATAGTGTTCCAGCTTGTGCTGACCAATCCCCGGGATATCCAGTAATGCAGCTGTATCTCCGGGTCGATGCTGTGCAATTGCGGCCAGCGTCGTGTCATGGAAAATCACATAGGGCGGGACACCCTGGGTCTCTGCGAGCTCTTTACGTAAGGCACGTAATTCACTGAACAATGGCTTATCCTCGATCATAACCTCAGCCAGCTGCTTTCTTGCCCTTCCGTTCCTGCTTTTCTCCACTACAGGTGGCCGTCTAAGCTTGAGCCCTCTTTCACCCCTTAATAATGGCCGGCATTTCTCAGTCAGGCGCAAAGCACCGTGGCCGTCGGGATCTACTTCCAGATAGCCCAGTGCGATCAGTTGGCGATACAGAGTCCGCCAGTGCTGTATGCTGTCGTCTACACCAATACCGAAGGTAGACAGTACATCATGTCCATTGGCCTGAATCCGCTCATCCAGCTTGCCACGCAGGATATTGATCAGATAGTTGACACCGAACCTCTGCCCGCTTCGATAGACACAGGATAGTGCCTTTTGAGCCGCTTCGCTGGCATCCCATAGCTCAGGGGGTGACAAACAATTATCGCAATTGCCGCAGGGTTCAGCCAGTGCTTCACCAAAGTATGCAAGTACGGTCTGCCTGCGACAGACTGCCGACTCGCACAGTCCCAGCATGGCTTCAAGTTTTTGCATGGAAACACGTTTATAGGTATCCGCCGCTTCACTGGATTGCATCATCTGGCGCAGCGAGATGACATCCTGCAGCCCATAGTTCATCCAGGTATTAGCCGGCAGACCATCCCGTCCGGCACGACCAGTTTCCTGATAATAGGCTTCGATACTCTTTGGCAGGCTGAGATGCGCGACAAAACGGACATCAGGCTTATCAATCCCCATACCAAAGGCAATCGTTGCAACAATAATGACCTCATCTTCCCGCAGAAATCGATTTTGATGCTGTTGTCGAAGGCTATCACTAAGTCCTGCGTGATAAGGCAAAGCAATACGCCCTTTATCGCTTAGCCACTCAGCAACTTGCTCCACCTTTTTACGGGAAAGGCAATAGACGATACCTGCATCATGCGGGTGTTCCTTTTCAAGAAATTGCCACAATTGATCCCGGCCATTGCGCCCTTCTACTATCTGGTAGCAAAGATTTTCACGGTCAAAACTACTGATAAAAGTACTCGCCTGATGCAGGTCCAACTGGCTTATAATTTCATTTCGTGTTGTTTCATCGGCTGTGGCTGTCAGAGCAATACGCGGTACATAGCTAAAACGCTGATGCAACAGAGATAATCGCTGATATTCCGGGCGGAAATCATGCCCCCATTGCGAGACACAATGCGCCTCATCAATAGCAAATAGCGCTATCTGGCAACGCACTAAAAGGCTGAGAGTATATTCATTAAGCAGGCGTTCCGGAGCGATATACAGCAGATCCAGTTCGTCATTGACAAGCGCTCTTTCAATCTCCCGCTGACTTTCCCGATCAAGCGTGGAATTAATAAATGCACAGGAAATTCCCAGCTGTTTCAAGGCGTCAACCTGATCCTGCATCAGTGCAATCAATGGCGAAATGATGATGCCGGTACCGGGCCGACAGATCGCAGGTATCTGATAGCACAGGGATTTTCCGCCACCAGTGGGCATCAGTGCCAGCGCATCATTTCCCGCTAACAGGGTTTGAATGATATCTGCCTGATTATGACGGAATTCATCATAACCAAAGGTTTTGCGTAAAATCGCGAGAGCCTGTTCCATGGCGGTGGAGAATGCCGTTAAGTCTGGATGGTTGCAAGTCAAAAAAGAGAACTCCGGAATTTTTCTTTTTTTCCTGAATACTCCAGATTAGCCATCACTAATCACAACCGGGTTCGGCATCATCCTCCGTAGCCAGGCTCTCAGACAGCAGAATATATTTAGCCCCTTTATCAGTATCCATGGCCACGCCGTAACCACTTATATACATTTTCCCCAGTGTAATCGCTGCCTTGTAGTACTTCTTACTGATTGCCTGCTCCAGCCAGTAAACACCCTTTACCGGGTCAGCCGGAACACCCATACCATCGACTAGCATACTACCAACAACATACTGTGCCTGGGCATCCCCTTGCTCTGCCAAAGGCAATAATTGCTCATAGGCCAGTTTATAATCCTGCCGGTCATAGGCCTGCATGCCAGTGCCCAGCAAACCAGCACATAATGCTAGCGGTGAAATCACACATAAAACAATTAAAAGAAATATGCCGGGCAAGAAACGATTCATAATAAAATGGAGATGATCTAAAAAATTGAGACTAACCGCAGTTTACCAGACAAGTAAATGATCTAAAGACAATTCGTCTGAATAATTTTTAATAAAACACCCTTAGCAGTGATAAAAATAATAAGGTGTAAAAACCAGGGCCTGGGCTGCCATGATCTATACATGGTTCAGATTTTGACTAACAGAACCCTGGCCCGAAATTTCGCTTTCGAGACAGGCTGCATGAAAATCCTAAATCTGAAAACATGGTAGATATTTAACTCCAGTTCACCTGCATATTTACATGTTCGTGGAAGTTATGAGCTGTTATCAATACACTTTTTCTCGTAGGGTGTCACTCTACCCCTATCAATCAACATATCTTCGAGTTTTCGCACAGCCTGGAGACGTAGCCGACAAAATTAAAGAACCATAAAACACCTTAGAACTCTCAACATCAGGCATTTTCAAATTCAGGATAATTGTCTCTGTTCAGCCAGAACCAGTCATTTAATTAACGCCCGAATTTGCGGCTGGTTTGGAGCGGAAGCGTTTTTACAATAATGGCGAAGCCATGCACAAGAGAAGCCGCGGAAAACCAGTCCGACAACATGCGTTTGCTATGAGTTTATTTACCAATGTTTCTAATTCCACTTAGCTCGCCTTTACCAATTTTTTGAATATATATTGCCTTTGGTTCAGGGATAATAGTTGAATATAGAACTACGTGTGTGTCCGTGATTTGAATACCATAACTGCCAGATTTGATGTACACGCCACCGGGGTAACGACCGGAAGTAACATACCAACCAGATCTGTGTTCACGCAACCATTCATTGAGAACTGCATACTCTTTATCTTTTGGAGTAAGACGTATTCTTTGCTCGCTGTCGTTGCTAAGAAATACGCTCACTTCAGGATCTAGCTGAATATCTAGTGATTGACTACAACTCACTAAGATCAAAACTGACAATATAATGAAGATTCTGCTCATTTTATTACCCATAACGATTAAGCTAAATTGCCATTTTTATATGGCGTGTAGTGAAATGGAAAAACATATAAGAATGGTCAATGTTTAGCGACGTGTTAGAGCTTTGGCCCTTTAAAGTGCTCTGACCTTCAATATTTTTTTTTCCTTTTAGAGGTATCAATTTTAAAACTGGGTATATCGGCATTCCCAATGACGGTAAGAACAACCCCAACAAATACGAAGAAAAAAGTCGATGCCATAAGGCTGGCTGATATGGGATTATCGATACCCACACTCTCCACCCGAAGATACAGCATAACGCCCGCAATAAACGCAAGTATAAAACATACAACAGCCGAAACAATTGAGAGTTTCTGTAATACACCTTTTCTTTTAGTCACGTAGATTAAACCTCCGGTATTTAATGATAGGGCCAATACTCTTTACTCTGCCCCGGTTTTTCCATGATTCTTTCTGAACTCTAACAGCTGTTAAAGAGATCCGTATTGGTCTCGTTATCTTTAGAATAAAGTCCTAATGTTGATTCATATAATGTTGTATTAGCTACAAATTACAGTAATAGGGTCTCGCTTTCAATATTAGCAAAGCGACACACTGGTTGCTTATTACAGCATGATTATTTACCTATACATTAATGAGGCACTGAGTGACGGCATTGGGTCCAGAGTGTGTGAAAACGCAAATCCAGATATAATCCTATTATCAATTGACCGGGGTTAGAAATGAAGCGTTTTATTGAAGGTGAGAATAGAAACCAAAGTACTTTATTCCCTGAGTTACTCGATGACTACGTTGATGAGAATCACCCAGTCAGAGGGTGCTGTCAACTTAACCACTTGGGGGCCAAAACAAAACCTCGATTTTTCATTACGAACTTTCATTGGGCACAGGTAACCTGTTTCCATTCGGAATATGATCTGGAACGGAGCTCACGATAATGATGGGCTTTGATTAGATGCCTCCCAATGCGAAACAAATTGCCGACCTCAGCATGTACGGTTAGAAAACGTTGGGCCTGACCAATGGATTTAAATCCTCGCATCAATCGTTCTTGCTGCCGTGTTGGCTCATGCGATACTTCTGCACGATTATTTGCATAGCAATCAGTACAATGGGGGACCGCTGGCATAATTTCGCGAAGTGCTGCTGAATAGCTTTTCAGTTTGTCTGTCACTATTCGCCTGGGAGATG
>JAYEGM010000002.1:0-6376 GCA_034659075.1 Pseudomonadota bacterium | reverse complement strand
TGATACCTGTCGTAAGGACAGTATTCCCGGTACCGGTCTGCTACCAAAACTGAATCAGGAAGCGAACGATGTCACTATAGAAATTCAGAATCTGGTCAGCGGCACGATTCCCCTGACACTGGACAACCTGGACAAAATAACCGCTCCCGGTGTGGCCATCACTCGCCAGGTCATTGAAGCAATCCGGGAGATGCCAGCCTCTGAGCAGAGCCTGATCATGGGCCGGTTAGTATCGGAAATCAGTACAGCCCGCACAGTTGAAAAAGCACTGTTCGCCCGCCGGTTACTTCTGAGTGGAAGGCAGGTGCCAGAAGTCTATGCGACAGAGGTAGCACGTGAGCATGCGGATACTTCCATCGCCGAACTGGACAAAGAGATAGAGAATCTTTTGTTCGAGACACGGGTACGCAAGGAAGTCGTCTCGAACACCATTGCCACACTACTTCAACGTGCTGCGGCCAGACGGCAGGCCTCACTAAACACTCCAAAAGTTTCTCCTCTTGACCCGCGTCCGCTGAGAAATGGGCGTGTTCAGTAAAGGCATAGCCTTTCGGCGGCGCGGGTTCTTTTTCATGACCCTGTTAGCGATTGTCCTGACAATAGCAATGGGTGGAATACTCTGGTATTCGATTGAGATTTCTTCTTTGGCAGCGATCCAGACCCGGGTAGCACTTATTAAACCCCTATTCACCGGCATTAGATTATTACTGATCGCTCTGGTTGCCATACTCTGGCCATTCATAACAAACGGCCTGCACCATTGGGGAAAGATCGATACAGTTCAGCAAGTAACACTGAACGCACTACGCTGGCGTATCGTGATCTGGTTAGTGGTGATCGAACTGGTGTTGGGCCAGAACCTTATCGGACAGATACTACCAATACTGCAAGAGAGCAGGGCATGACAGTCGATAGCTATCTTGAACTCTTTACCACACTGTTCGGCTGGACCTTCTATAACATCCTCTGGGATGTGCTACTGGGAACAGGCATCGTGTTCCTGCCTTTCCTCGGTATTCTGATTGACAACTGGCGAGAACCCGCAGAAGGTGGAGAATTCGGTACCGTTACCGGTTTGTCACTGCGAAGAATGGAACTGGAACTTTTCATCGCGCTTCTCGTGGTCGTGCTGGCCGGCCAGCCAGCCGCATTGACCCCGCTCAACGCGTCTACACTCAGTTATACACCGCCACCAACACTGATTGAACCTACACCGACAACAGCTACCGTCGCAGCATCCCAAAGTACTTATGGAACTGCCGGGTTTACTGGCTCATCGGCGACAGTGAACGTTCCAGTATGGTGGTATGCGGTGCTCTCAATGACCTCTGGCTTTAATCATGCCGTGGTGGAAGGCATACCGAGTACGGTTGATATGCGTACTTATGAACAACAGGCACGCCTGGCCACCATCGCCGACCCACGTCTGCGGCAGGAAGTAAGTGACTTTTTCAGTCAGTGTTTCATCCCGGCACGATCGAAATATCAGGCAGAGCGACCGGATACTACCACAGTAAATACCATATTAACGACCTATGGGCCGGATGATACAGACTGGATGGGTTCCCATGTCTATCGAGATACGGCTGGCTACTACGATACCCTGCGCCCGACCATGCAGATTGCCGGCTGGGCATTTAATGTCGTTCGCGACACCGAATACGACCCTGCAGTACCACCAGCCTGGGGTAAACCTTATTGCAAAGAATGGTGGGAAGATAGCTCAATAGGGATACGACAAAAGCTGGTCAACGAGGCCGATGCCACTTCGGTAGGTTTCTCGGGACTTGTTGTTGCCGTTGCGCCAGCCCTGGCCAGCGAACAGCAAAACGATGCCGTTGCAAAGGTTGTCCTGACCAATTCACCGCCGATGTGGTCAAACAATGACCTGGTGGCAAACAATTCAGGCAGTACCGGCTTACTGAGTACAGTGGAGAATATCGTAAAAGGCGGCCTGGCATCCGGTGGTGTAGTAACTGCATCAGCACTGTTTTCTGTCACCATGACTGCTGTCCTGCAGGCACTTCCTATGGTACAGGCCGTACTATTATTGGGTATCTATGCCTTGCTACCCATGGTGGTCGTACTCTCGCGCTATTCCATATCAATGATGGTTGTCGGCGCCATGGCCATCTTCACCATCAAATTCTGGAGCGTACTCTGGTATCTCGCACTATGGGTCGATCAGAACCTCATCCAGTCGATGTACCCGGATGTGAATGTATTTCTACAGATCTTCGCCAACCCGGGTGAGCACGATACCAAGCGTATGCTGCTCAATATGATTACAACCAGCCTCTACATGGGTTTGCCGTTGCTTTGGAGTGGGATGATGGCATGGGCAGGGGTGACGATTGGGCGGTCCATTGATAATGCGACCAACCCATTGCGTGCTCCTGCACAAGAGTCCGGAAAACAAGGGGGAGCTGTTGGAAAAGGGATTGTCAGCAAAGGAATAAGACGGTAAGTGAGATATTAGTCCTGTTCATACCATCCATATGGATCAGTACCATCATCAAGCTTGCTAGTACGGTAATTTAATGTGCCGCCTCTAAATGCTCCTGCAGAAACGTCGCTGTCTTCTTCCTCGGATGTATCGGTGCTTGCAGCGAACAGGCCGACCATACTCATGACAAGTTTGCTTATCTGGTGCGCTATGAATAGTGCAATTTTGCCAAACTGAAAATTCATCTCAATGTCTCGATATTTTTATAAATGTTGTACAGGTATTTGTCATGACTAATTTGACAGCACCATTACATTTGCACTGTCAGATTAGTTCATATTTAGATCATCAATCAACCATCTTTTTAAGGCCAGCCAGCGGTCGTACACGTACAGCTTTGGATTTAGGCTTTGCCTTAATAATGATGTCCTCACCGGTAAAAGGGTTCCTTCCAGGCCGTGCTTTCGTTGCAGGTCTAACAACACGTGTGATCTTCAGAAGTCTAGAGAAGGTGAACTCGCCTGCACCGCGAGGTTTCATGTGGCCTTTAATGATGTCTTTGAGTCTATCAATGACTGATTTGACTTCTTTACGGCTTAACCCTGTTTCACCCATAAGATGGTCAACAATCTGACGCTGATTGTATGGTTTGTTGATAGCCTTGATTTTCTTTTTCTGCAACTACTTTTTTTGTTGATCTTTTCTTTACGGACTTCTTTTTTGCTGCTGCCATAGATTACCCCTGTATAAATTGAAATGTACGATATTAAAATAGTAACGATAAATCATAACAGTTTCTTTACGAAAATACAGAGAGTGGCATCATAGATTCAAAGGAATAAAAAGAGACAGTCCACATTTATCGCTATATTTGTTTACACAACATTCAATTTCAGCTGCCTGGCCATGTCCTGCGCTTCTACACTGGCGCTGCCCCTGAACATATTCCCCAGGTCGAGCAAATTCGCTAGTACAAAACTGGGATCGAGCGCTAGGCATTGTGATGCGATGAGCTGTGCCTTTGCTGTTAAACCCTTTTGCGCATAGAGGTGTATAACCAATCGACCTATACAGAAGAGTGTTCGGCTTGCACCCCACTGCTGCATGCGATTGAAGACCTCCTCGTACACTTCAGGGCTTTCTGACCACAGGTCGTATTCTTCGAGCAGTTTCAGTATCGCAGTACTGTCATTTCCCGACTTTATCGAAAAATAGACATCTTCCATCTGCGATTCGTATTCTGCTTCAGCTGCCTGCATTTGTTTCTGTTCAATGATGCGCCGGTAATTGCCAATGTTGGAGTGGGTATGTGTCCCAAGCACATCGGCACGTTTTTCACGCTGGTTTTCGATCTCTTCATCGATCGCTTCAGCATATTCTTTACGTTCTTTTTGCATCAGTAACCAGCCTGCAAAAAAACCCGCGAAAGCACCGCTTACGTGGGCCACGAAGTTGATGCCGCTGTAACCATCATCTGTCAGCATGTCCCAGATATTCCAGCCGACAAACCAGCCTGCCAGCACCCATGCTGGAATCGAATGGTTGCGAACATAGAAGAAGAACCAGATAAAAGTTCTGATGCGAACACGCGGTGCGACATAAGCAGCCAGGCCGGTCATGCCGAAGACGACACCGGAAAGTCCTAGCGAAGGTGCAGGCCAGCCACCACAAGCAATCGTCATGGAATACGTGAGATGTACCACCACCGTTACAAGTAGCATGATAGAGATAAAACGCACCCGACCAGCCATCAACTCTAGCAGAGGCGCAAAGGCAACAAAGAAAATGATATTGCCGATGACGTGCCACCAGTCAGCATGCGCCAGTGCAGAAGTAATCATGCGCCACGGGTTCGGCACAGTAGGATCGTACATAAGCCTGGCGTCCAGGCTCGGTGGTGCAATCAGTGCGAAGGAAGGATAATGTGTATTGAGTGTTTCGAAATATTTGTCAATTTCCTCAGGTTCCAGGCTGGGAAAAAGTTTCGATGCATTTTCAGGGTGTTTAATAAATAACCCAGGATCGGGTAATGAGCGCAGGTCAGCCATCTCCCAGGCACATTCATCGGCATTGTCCCAGGCAACTGCATCAGTGGCTACCGGGTCAGAAAAGACATCACTGCAATAACCCATAGCTGCGACCATCACCTCATCACGGCTATTTTCCTGTGCAATATGGATCAGCAAACACAGCACCGCTACAGCCCAGGTAGCCCATGGCTGGCGGGCAAGATTCAAATCGGCGGTGTGGGGAATGATTAGCATCTAAATTATGTATAGGTATGACGGCACATGCATTTCATTTATTTTCTTACGCTGAAACACGTAGATATTTCCTGCCTGTCATCGCTGTAGGTTGTAGTTCCCACTTTTAATAAGCTCCCAGGCTTCGCGGTACGGCATAATATGCTCATGTTTTGCACGCCAGTGAGCGTCGATACCCTCCCAGCTCTTGCCTTTGAAGGCATGACCGCATTCCGGGCATATTTTTCCACTTGTTTGTACAGTTTTAGCTTGTGGTGGTATGGAAAACTGTTTTGTAGTTGTAACCTCAGGGCAGTAATTCAGTTTCCATGTCTTTATCTGCCCCTCCCAATGATTCTCAACATAGTCAGCAATCATTTGTCGGTAATGTGCCTGTGAAGGTTGAAGTGCAAGCAAAAATAGAACATGAGGTGTGCTAAAGGCTTCTACTGCAGCACCCTTAGCATGAGCGGTAAGGGAAGCAAGCATTGACTGAATGTACTCGTCACGCTTCTTGCGGGGGAAGTGTTGGTACATCAAAAGGGATTTACCTGATTTCCACAATAGTGATACTTCCTGCCAGTAGAGATACTTGGACGAGTCCTTGCTGCCATAGGGTTTTGACTTCACTTCGAGCCCATTGTCAGGATCGAGAAAGACAAGATCTGAATCTTCTGTTGCAGCACATAGGTTATTTAGCCAATATTGTCTTGCATTTCTTTCATCAGGAATGATGTCAGAAAAATAACTGGTGTTGCGGAGTATGCCTGACTGCTCAATGAGGGAGACGCGTCTTTCGTTTGATGTTTTTAATGTGTATTGTAGCCAGAGATAAAGTGCCGGGTCATATTTGATCCACTGACCTGACTTTTCAAGATAATCGGTAATGTTTCCATCCGAGCCACCATCATCTGGCGTCAGCATCCAGGCGACGAGTGTTTTCATGCCGGTTACAGCATGGATAGCACGAAGCAATCCATATTTCCGGTAATCGTTTACATCTCCAAAGTACTGATTTTTCATTTACTGGTGACCAGGGTGAAAGGTTATGAAGCCGGTACTGCTTCAATGCTGGCACGAGTAAATCATCATATAGATAGTGTTGCTTGACAAACAGCGCCAATCAATTGATTCGATATTGTTCCGGGTTTTCATGAAAAGGTATTTGCGTTCTAAGTAAGATAGCTGGCGTGATATTGCGAGTCACTAAAGGTGTCCAAACCTACTAATGCATCAATTTGAGCCATTTGGGTATCCAAAACAACAATAAAAGCAGCACTTTGTATACATATAAGTCACAATGTGTATAGATTTATAAAAAATCTATACATATAATGAGCTAGTATTTCAATTATTGAACTAATCTATACATAAATATGCCCACTTCACTCACCAAATTCCCCATTCCAAATGAATCTGAGCTGGAATCTATTGAGATTCTTAAGGCCTTAGCGAGGGCACATCGTTATCTGGCGGAACTCAAGGGTGTAGCGAAAACCATACCCAATGAGGGCATGTTGATATCTACGCTGACTATGCAGGAAGCAAAAGACAGTTCAGCTATAGAGAATATCATTACTACTCATGATGAGTTATTCAGGGTAACTGTGCTGAAAGGTGAGAAAGTAAATCAGGCAGCCAAGGAAGTTGAGAACTACCGGGCCGCGCTGAGGGAAAGCTATCGCCA
>JAYEGM010000001.1:0-6381 GCA_034659075.1 Pseudomonadota bacterium | reverse complement strand
TGCCTTGATATGAACAATTTTTGATGCAACCTGATCTATCCATAATAAATAGAGGTGCCCTTATGAATTAGATCAGGGAGCGCACGATATGTCTGCGGATGTAATTTCAGTCAACAGCCTGTACTGATAAGATGCTGCTGGTCGATTTCCATACATTCAAAGCGGACGTTTAAGATTAGATGTAAAAAGACTGTTGTTAACCCTAATCAGTCGTTCGCTGATTGTAAAAAACTGTGACGATTCGACCCCTGAAAAGAGGTGAAATTATTAACCGCAATAAGTTCAGGTTTGTTTGTCTCACCCGTCAATAAAGAACTGCAAGATTACCCATCCTGTAAAAATGTTTCAACATGCGACATACCTGAAGGAGCTACAACTGTAGCTTTTTATGTGTGTTAACGCCCATTAATAAGTATTTTCTATGTCATTTCACACAGTCAAGTAATTGATTTTATATATTTTTTCAATAATTGACTTATGTCATTTTTCACGCTCTCTCTATGTAAATATAATCAGGGTGTTTATTCTTCCTATACATAGCTCTAAGAGGAGTCAAAATATGAAACGTAAGACCTGGATACTTAAACCATTGGCTCTTTCAGTCTTGTTGTCATTGAATGGTTACGCTATAGCATCTGATTCAGTTACTTATTATAGCGACAACCAAAATGACCGAGTGGTTGCATTCGATCCTGCAGAAATGAGTATTAAATCTGTAATACCAACGAAGGGGAGCAAGCCTTATCCAATTGGTAAGGCAAACGATAAAACGAGTTATGTTTCTACTCGTGATTCATTCTCAATCGATGTACTCAGTAACTTCGATGTTATAAATGGTACAGTCAATAAAAAAACGATACGTAAAATTCAGTTAAAACATTCGCCTCGCTCATTTGCATATGGCCCTGCCCGCGGTATCACGGTCGTGGCGGGTAATAGCGACCCCTGGGCCACCTTGCTACTACCAACAAATCCTGGAAACTCTGCCGTTCAACGCTTATATAAAGAGCCAAAAGGTCCTTACAATATCGATGGCACCAGTGATGAGAACTACGGCGGTAATACCTCTTCAGGCCACCCGCTCTGTGTACAGGATGAGCTCATCATATTGTTGAATCGCACTAACCGGACTATCTCACTGTTTAGTATAAATCAGGAAGGAGATACGCCTTTGGATACTCTAAATTTAGCAAATTTAGAAGCTGAAGAATCGATAAATGATCCTGATATACAACCTGGTAGCACACTATCATCTGCACACCACATAGCAAGGTCTCCAAAAGAACGTGAGAAGGTATATTTTGCCTCACTAGAGGGTTCTTTTAACAGTTCAGGAACACTAGAGCCTGGAGGAGTGTTGAAATTTAAAATTGTAGGCGAAGAACTGGAAGTGGTTGATTATCTACCAACTGAAGGTGCTGTACATCACTTAGATATTACTAGTGACGGTGAGTATGTTCTTCAAGGTACCACCGAAGATGGAACAGGAAAGCTGTATGTACTCAATGCCGGTGCAGATGCCGACTCCCCCATGTCAGTAGCTAGAGTAATTGGTGCAGGAAAAGGTGCGGGGCATGTATTTTCCTCCGATAAAAGTAAGCTTGCAATTGTCACTAATCACGCCGATAAATTCCTCACGGTAATCGATATGGACCATAACGACGATGGCAACATCGATACCCCCAGCACCTGGACAACCGCAGAAGCCTGGATCCCACGTGGAGCCACTTCCGATGACCCTGGTAATATCGGCAGAGACTCTACCAGGGCAGGTAGCCAAAAATTTCAAGCGCACACTGCATCAGTAAGTGGTATAGATCCGCAGGAGCAGTATTATTATGGTTCGGCTGCAGCTGATGGAATCTTCTATAGAATTGATCTAGAAAATCTATACAAATACGACAATCCTGACGACGATTTCCCATCGGAGGATATGTTGGATGCAGAAGCTGAACTTGGTGATAGTTATCTAATTCAAGGGGATTACAACTGGAATGAACCTAGTGGCGCCATGGGTGGTATGGACTAAGCTGATACTTATAACAAGAAATTGTTAAACTTGAGAATCCATCCGCCTTAGCTGGTGGATTCTTTCTTATAGTCGCCAGCAAGTTAAATTCCGCTGACTACAGGGCTTATACCCGCAGCCGTCTGGTTATTCGGTTCAGGTCTTATTGGTTTAATCGGTATAGCCAGAAGAAAGAAATTATAACGATTGAATGTTATTCCAAGGCGGCTCCTTCGGGAGCCGTTTTTGTTTGTGCTGAACGTCCGCTTTTGGCTGCGGTTTCATTAAGACCGCTTCTGAGAAATACCAGGCACTCAGGGCTTACCCGATATTGGCTAGTTCATTTTGATAGCCGCTTTGCAGAAAATGAAATCAACTGGCGAGAGTGTTTAAAAGCTGATCAATAAACTGATGCTGTCAGTCATCGCCCCACAGCAGCAGGCCGCAGTCGGTCAAATCGTAACCGGTAAGTTCATCAGCCATTTCCAGGCTTTGGCCGGTGCGCAGACGGGCGATCAGATCCTGGAACAGGCGCCGGAACCAGATCGGTCGTGGCAGCACGAAGTCAAAGGATTCCCAGCCAAAGGAGATGAAGCCAAGGCCGAACTCTGCAGCAACTGATCGTGCGCCCGGTGCCACGTCAGCCAGGTCCATGGCAATGGCGGCGGCGGCCTCGCGTTCCGACAGGGCGGTCACTTCCGACTTCAGCGAGCTGACATTCAGGCCATGCTTGCCTAGTATTTCCATCAGGTAGCGCTGCGCGCCGGCGCCGTTCTGCCGCAGCGCCCAGCGGAACTGCCGGTCAAATAATTTGTCGATCTCCTGCGTGTAGTTGAGCACAGGAGGGCTGACGATCAGGCCCTGTTCACGGCGAAAGGCGCGAATCAGTACCCAGCTGTGATGCTGGGCATACTGGCGCAGCAGGGCGGGGTGACGGGTGTGACTTTCATTTGCCGGGCCCCAGTGTATGCCACAGGCATCGGCGCGTTGTGATTGCAG
Organism: Pseudomonadota bacterium; assembly: GCA_034659075.1. Lineage (GTDB taxonomy): Bacteria > Pseudomonadota > Gammaproteobacteria > BMS3Bbin11 > BMS3Bbin11 > BMS3Bbin11. The sequence continues at coordinate 3,374 of JAYEGM010000001.1, read as the reverse complement.
CAGATCGAGACCCAGTCGCGTCCCTGTTGCCGTGTAGCTGATCAATGCATGGGCCCCGGTGTCGCGGGCAAATTCAGTGATAATACGATACAGCAGCGGGTCGTCGCTGCCGGCGATGATCAGCCTGTCTGTTAATAGTCCACCGTGGGAAGAGTCGAGCATCCAGCGATCGATCAGTTCCCGGGGGAACATCCATTTGCCGGTCACCTTGGTTGCCGGTATGGTGCCCTCGCTGACCAGGGCGTAGATCTTCTTCTCATTCAGGTGAAGATATTCCGCCACCTGCCTGACGCTCATAAAGACATCTGTTTCCGGACGCAGCACCGCTGACATGATTCAGGGCCTCCGGTGTTCGGTGGCGTGAGTCGTTGTCGGTCGTTTTTCCGGCATCGCATCGAATTCAATCTGCCCGGATCCGTTATAGACAAGGAAGTGTTTGCCTTTGGCACGGGCAATCAGGGTGACACCAATCCTTTGTGCCAGGGACCGGCCCATCTCGGTGACTCCGGAGCGTGACAATAGTACGGGTATACCCATCTGGGCGACCTTGATCACCATCTCGGAAGTTAACCTGCCGGTGGTATAAAAGAGCTTGTTGTCTCCCTGTGTGTCGTTGAGCCACATCTGCCCGGCGATCGCATCAACGGCATTATGCCGCCCGACATCCTCAACAAAGTGCAGCATGCGGTGGTCCCGGCACAGGGCGCAGCCATGTACGGCACCGGCACGTTTGTAGACTTCGTTATGTTCGCTGAGAGCGTGCAAAAGTTTGTACAGAACCGACTGCCGTATCCGGACCTGCGGCAGCTTGATGTTGTCGATGTCATCCATCAGGCTGCCAAATACCGTACCCTGCCCGCAGCCGGTAGTGACAGTGCGGCGGCCGAGTTTCACATCGAGATCCTCAACGCCGTTGTATGTCGTGATGACGGCAGAACCGGTTTCCCAGTCAACCTGTATGGCCTTGATGCAGGAAATATCAGGAACCAGTCGCTGATTGCGCAGCCAGCCCAGTACCAGTAACTCAGGCTGGGTGCCCAGGGTCATCAGCGTGACAATTTCTTTTTTGTCAATATAGACCGTCAGGGCACGCTCAGCGGCGATGTGCCCTTCACGTGGCTGGCCAAACTCATCAATAGCGGTGAACGCCGTGGATGCCAGCAGGCCGGCGTCGGTCATCTGCGGCAGGGGGGGGCAAGTTATGGCTTCAAGATGTTCAGTCATGACATATTCAAGGGGACTATCACTTTTTAGTAGACCATTTCTATTAATAGAGTCTCTTTAACCTCCAGTGGAATTCATGTGTCGAAGGATGACTGTCTGGCTGTTCAGATCGAAATCATGGCCGCGTGGTTTGATGTCCATAGAGGAAACTATAGCTTCACGCAGCGGGGCGTCATCGCTTGGGTAGGCCCTGACTACCCGGCGCAGGTCTACCGAATGCTCCTGACCCAGGCAAAGCAGCAAGCGGCCTTCTGCCGTTAGCCTGACGCGATTACAGGTATCGCAGAAGTTGTGGCTGTGTGGCGAAATGAAGCCAACACGCGCACCGTTGTCGCTGCGCTGGTAGTAACGTGCCGGGCCGCCGCTGTTATCCGTTGTCGGAATAAGTTCATGGTTTTGTCTGAGGATATCGAGAATTTCATCACTGGAAATGTAGGCCTGCGCACGATCATGATCGCCAATCACGCCCAGTGGCATCTCTTCGATAAAGCTGATATCCATGCCGCGAGTATGTGCGAATTCAACCAGGTCGATGACTTCGTCATGATTGTAATTCCTGAGGATGACCGCGTTGAGCTTGATGCGATCAAATCCGGCATCGAGTGCCGCATCTATGCCTGCCATGGTGCGATGCAGTTTGCCTGTTCGCGTGATACGGCTGAAGCGTTCTTCCTGTAACGTGTCTAATGAGATGTTGATGCGATTGACACCGGCATGCCGCAGGTCAGCGGCAAATTTGCTCAATAGAGTAGCGTTGGTGGTCAGGGTCAGATCTTTTATTTCATCCAGCTTGCCCAGCTGTTTGAATACCTCGATGATGTTTCGACGGGTCAGTGGTTCGCCACCGGTAATCCGTATCTTGCTGACGCCGAGTCCGGCGAATACCCGGCCGATGCGTATAACTTCCTCCAGCGTCAGCAATTGCGCGCGCGGGACAAACTGCATGTCTTCCGACATGCAGTAGACGCATCGCAGATCGCAGCGATCAGTGACAGAGATGCGCAGGTATTTTATTTCTCTGCCGAAGCGGTCTATCAGTTGAGTTGTATTGTGAGTACTGGGCGTCATCAAATCATATGCCATTTTGTAAGTGCTTTAAGTTTGATTACAGCGTTTGTTTAAACTGTCACTGGTTAAATAAAGCAAGATACGTTCCATAAATGCCAAATCATTACAGTTAAGCCTGCAGATGTGAAAAATCTGAATAAGTCGGTGCTGATGCACGCTGAATTGAGACAAGTTGACCCCGTGATTTTTTTTGCTGGGTCATTTTGTTCCAGATTATGAATTCAATTCATCGGTGCTTTCTCATGATGTATACGGGTTTACAGCATTAAGTGGATGGCACGTAAATTGCTGTACTAATACTAATTATTCATCATGTAAACCATACATAAGGAAGAAAATGACCGGCTCGGCTTCTATAGAGATAAGTGAGATAAACCTCCCTCAGTCACTGACAGTTTCAGTCATCATGGAATCCCGTCCCTCTGCCAGCAGGTGGATCGATGAAGCGTGGTCGGTAGTGGGGGTGACAGTTGGTCAATATGCCGATGATGCAGATAAACAAGTAGCAAAAATATTGATCGAACAAGACGGTATGAAGCAGCTGATGTATAGCGGTTTCGCTCTTACACTTTATAAAGATGAATGTGAGAGCTACTACCATAATCTGAAAGCACCCAGCCCGGGTTGTTATGTCATTGCCCGAAATAATGGTGAGGATGTACCGATACCTTATCTTGTATCGCTTAGTTTTGATGAAGCGAACGCCTACCTCGAATGTGAAGACACAGTCTTTACGACAACGCTAGCTCCTGAGTTATATCGTTGGGTCGAACAATTTGTGCTAGTGAACTATGTGCCGAAAAAACGTATCAGGCGTAAACGTAAGAACTGGAAAAACGCAGGGCGTGAGCAGGTGAGCGAATGACAATTGCAGAAAGTGATTCTGATCTGAAGGCTGCTGAGGAAGAAGGGCTGCTGACGCGCTGGTCCAGACGTAAGCATAAAGCCAAAGCACTATCAGAGGAAGAAGAGGCGGTTAATGAAACGCTGGCAGTTGCAGCAGAGCCTGATGAGTTTGAAGAGAGCCTGCCTGAAGACAGTGATATGCCGGCACTGGAAACCCTGGATGAAGATTCAGACTA